>CAKRJK010000293.1 GCA_934351705.1 uncultured Lachnospiraceae bacterium | reverse complement strand
GTGTTACCGAGGATGCAAAGAACACAGTATACTTAAGACCTGAGACAGCACAGGGTATCTTTGTCAACTTCAAAAATGTACAGAGAACCTCCCGTAAAAAGATTCCGTTTGGTATCTGCCAGATCGGTAAATCTTTCCGTAACGAGCTTACACCGGGTAACTTTACATTCCGTACCAGAGAATTTGAACAGATGGAGCTGGAGTTCTTCTGTGAGCCTGGAACCGATTTGGAGTGGTTCGATTACTGGAGAAGTTTCTGCCGTGACTGGCTGTTAAGCCTCGGCATGAAAGAAGAAGAACTGCGTTTGAGAGATCATGATCCGGCAGAGCTTGCATTCTACAGCAAGGCAACGACAGACTTTGAGTTCTTATTCCCATTCGGCTGGGGAGAACTCTGGGGAATCGCAGACAGAACAGATTATGACCTGACACAGCATCAGAATACATCAGGACAGGATATGAGCTATTTTGATGATGAGAAGAAAGAAAAATATGTACCGTACGTTATCGAGCCGTCACTCGGTGCAGACCGTGTCGTATTGGCGTTCCTTTGTGCGGCTTATGACGAAGAAAATATCGGAACAGAAGAGAAACCGGATATGAGAACCGTACTTCATTTCCATCCGGCATTGGCACCGGTTAAGATTGGTGTGCTTCCTCTTGATTTCGACTCGGAAGAAGACGGTGCGGTAACTGTTCGTGACCGTGACACGATGGAGCAGGAGAGAATCAAAATCGAAGATTTAGATGCTTATTTCGCAGATAAATTCACATTTTAGAATTGAATGAAAAAAAAACAAGAGGGCAGATAATTCTGTCCTTTTGTCTTTTTATGTCAAAAAAATCTTGTCCAAAACACACTAATTGGTACTGGTATGTCCAGAAACCAGACGCGGATTTTATAAAAAGTTTAGAAAAAAGCAAGGAAGAATGATAGAAAATTAACAAAATGCTTGCAATTTTATAAAAAAAGTATTAAACTCTTAACAGTGATTGGTCATACCAGTCGAGAAATACAATATAATAAACACATAAGATATAAGGAGGAGAATGTTATGTTGTTTAACCTTTACGGCGAAGATGCCGCATGGCAATTACTCGGATGGGTTTTAGTATTTGCCGGATTAGTAATTTGTAACGAAATTGCTCGTCGTACAAAAGCAGGAGGAATTTTCTTTTTCTTCATTCTTCCAGCAGCATTAACTGTTTACTTCATTGCAATCGCAGTGGGAGCAGCAAACGGAGCAGAGTGGGCATTAACAAACCAAACTCATTTGTACATGAATGGTTGGTTCCATTACGCAAAACTGTACGCAGCGGTAGCGGGAACGATCGGTTTCTTATTACTCAAATATGAGTGGGGAATCGGTAAAAAAGATTGGTTTAAACCATACCCGTTTGTAATCGTAGCAATCAATATCTTAATCGCAGTAGGTTCTGACTTTGAGTCAGCAATCAGAGGAGCCAACGCTTTAGCAGAGACAGGTTCCAGATATTGGTACTCCATCGAGGAAGTATGGCTTTACGGTGGATGGTGGAACTGGGTAAACGGTATCGCCGGTATCATCAACATCTTCTGTATGACAGGATGGTGGGGAATTTACCGTTCCAAAGACAAAAACCACAGCGATATGTTATGGCCGGATATGACATGGTGCTTCATCTTAGCATATGATGTATGGAACTTCGCTTATACATATTTGAACCTTCCTACACATTCATGGTACTGTGGTGTTGCATTATTACTTGCACCTACATTCGCAGCAATGTTCTGGAATCACGGTGGATGGATTCAGAACCGTGCAAATACATTAGCACTCTGGTGTATGTTCGCACAGGTATTCCCATTATTCCAGGTTGGTACAAAGTTTGCAGTAGTACCTGTACTTTACGGACCGGAGTTTACACGCGGTATCCAGTTAGCTGAGAGCCAGCCAACCTATGCTGATCCAAGAATGCAGGGTGTTATCGCAATCTTAGCATTAGTAGTAAACGTAGCTTGCTTAGCAGAGATCATCAGACGTTCTATCGTATTAAAGAAAAACCCATACAAGAACGAGATTTTTACAGATCAGAGAGATTTCCAGCGTGCAATGGCAAGAGCAGAGGAGCAGTAATTATTGCTTTTATATCTCAAAATATCAGACCGCAGGTTGTTACAATCTGCGGTCTGTTTTTGTCAAAAACCGTTTTCTTAAGAAACGACGGATTTACTGTCTTTTTTTCATAATAAAAAATTCTAACAAATTCCACAAAAAATATTGATAAAATCAAAAATTATGTTAAAATTGAGTTGTGCGACCATAAATGTCGTAAACAAAGTGTATCTGTGACGACCATACACGTTATGGC
>CAKRJK010000292.1 GCA_934351705.1 uncultured Lachnospiraceae bacterium | reverse complement strand
ATGTCCGGATTCAAGGTAACGGTCGGTGCATCATAGCACGGTCTGGTGATCAATTCTTCCACCAGCGGAATGTGCCGGTCATAGATATGTGCATCGGCGATTACATGAACCAGCTCGCCCACATTCATATCACACACCTGTGCAAGCATATGCACCAAGATTGCATACTGGCAGGCATTCCAGTTATTTGCCGTTAAAATATCCTGTGAACGCTGATTTAAGATTGCATTCAATGTCAGCTTGTCCTCACCTTTTTTCTGCGTGACATTAAATGTCATGCTGTATGCACAAGGATAAAGATTCATCTCATGTAAATCCGCATGTACATAGATATTCGTCATAATTCTTCGGCTGAACGGATTGTTTTTCAAATCATAGATCACGCGGTCTACCTGATCCATCATTCCCTCTTTATACTGATGTTTGACGCCTAACTGATAACCGTATGCCTTTCCTATCGAGCCGTCCTCATCTGCCCATTCATCCCAGATATGACTGTTTAAATCATGAATATTGTTTGATTTTTTCTGCCAGATCCAAAGCATTTCGTCGGTACAACTTTTGATTGCCGTCTTGCGAAGTGTGATCGCAGGAAATTCTTTTGACAGATCATAACGATTGACCACACCGAATTTTTTGATGGTGTAGGCACTGCTGCCATCCTCCCAGTGAGGACGCACTTTTTCGCCCTCGGTGCTGACTCCGTTTTCTAAAATATCTTTACACATATCAATAAAAATCTTATCCGCTAAGCTCATTGAAGTTCTCCTTTTTCTTCTCGAAATCAATTTGTTCTCTAATGAAAAATTCTAATTATTAATTTTACCCGATTCTATGTGCAGTTGCAAGGTTGTATTTGGTCTTTTACTTTTTTCTTCTTTTCTTGTGCTTTCAAATTGTGATTTTGGAAAGATTGTGGTATAATGAACGACAAAGTTATTAAGTGGCTGATATGCCGCCACGAAATTCTTATAAAGGAGAATGATTATGAGTCAGGAGAAAGTTGACAAATATAAAGCGGAAAAAGCGAACCGCAAACAGAACTTAAAGAAAGAAAAATGCAAGTCGATTGCAGGAAGGATTTGTGCAGTCGTTGTGTTATGTGCGATTGTCGGCTGGGGCGGATATTCAATCTACACCCGTTACGAGGATACCAAACCTACCAATTACATTGAAGTGGATACTTCCGCAATCAGTGATTATCAGGATTCTTTGACACCGGAAACAGACACAGCTCAATAGACAAGGAAAAGGAACTGTCAGAAGATTTTTCACAGTTCCTTTTATAATGCTTATTTTTTTCCCGTCTCTGTCTGTGCTTTCTCCACCGCATCTTCGATTGCATTCAAAAGTACCATGCTTGTGTATTGATTTTCGCTGTTATATGTAATATCCTCCAAAGACTGTTTTTCATAAATCTGTTCCGCCAGTTCCTCCAATGCAGGCTCTACTAACGGATACATGGTTGCCACCGATTCATCCAGATTTACCAACGCTATTGATTTGATTTTTGAATCGTCCACGGTCACTTCGACATCCAGAATATTGTCGTTGAAAAGAATCGAGGAGGTGTATACTCCCGCCTGATATTTCATCGTCGCTTCGGTTTTTCCCTCATCACCTTTTTTATGGAACATACATACAAGAAGGATCACCAAAAGAATCCCCAGTCCTACAAAGATTGCCGTATATATTAATTCCTTCATATGTAACACCATAATTTTTGTTTTTGAACTCAATGGAACCTCCTCCATTTTTTTGATTAATATATCGTATGTATCGGAATGGAAGTTTATTCCCATCTGTCTTGATTCTTTTCTCAGGAGGTCATAGAGACTATTTTAAATCCGCATTTTTCGGTGTAAAACTTTACATTTTCACTCTTATCTATGGGGGTTACTAAAGTAATTTTCTCCCAGTCTCCATAAAGTGTCTTTACAAATTGAATTGCCTGTGTCCCCAATTCTTTGCCTTGAAACTCCGGGACAACACATAAGCAGCCAATCTCATACACTTTCCTTTTCAGCTTTTTACAGGAAATACAGCCGACCGGTTCCTTATCACATAATATGATCAATTTCGGATATCTGCTGATCGACTCTTCCATCATTTCTTTTGTTTTTCCGTATCCCGGACACTCCCCATATCTTAGATAATCACTATAAAACGAAGCATTATAAATACGGAGCAGAAGTTCTGCATCTTCTAAAGCTGCCTGTCTGTATTCTATTGTCATTGTTTGTTATCTCTGCAAATTCAGATTGAGATTTCACCTGTTTCAAGAAATTTAATAACTGTTATATTTTGTTATTAAATTCTCCGCAAACCATTGAAAACACTGGATTTGTCGCAGGTG
>CAKRJK010000291.1 GCA_934351705.1 uncultured Lachnospiraceae bacterium | reverse complement strand
TAGCAATCGCTATTGCAATCCTGACAGCCTTAGGTGAGGTATCGCAGGAATCCGTCAAAGACAAGTTCTTTTTGGGAGAGCTCAGTCTTAGCGGAAACATCCTTCCTGTCAGGGGAGTTTTGCCCATGACGGCGCAGATGTCAGAAAGCGGATACCGGGAATGTATCGTTCCTTTGAAAAATCAAAAAGAGACCATGCTCCTGCCGCAAATGCAGGTTTTCGGAGCCACTCATCTGCAGGAGGCAGTCGCCTATCTCAAAGGGCAGAAGCAACCTGCTATTAATATAGAAGAAACAGTTTCAAAACCCGTGAAAACACCCGATTTTTCTGAGGTAAACGGACAGAAGGCAATGAAAAGGGCGTGTGAGGTTGCGGTGGCGGGGAGACACAATTTTATGATGGTCGGACCACCGGGAGCGGGCAAGACCATGATCGCAAAGAGGATTCCCTCCATACTGCCGCCCATGACAGCAAAAGAACAGCTGGAGGTGTCAAAGATTTACAGTGTGTGCGGAATGCTGGATGAGCAGGCGGGGCTGATAAAAAATCGTCCGTTCCGCAATCCACATCACACAATCTCGACTGCAGGCATGGCGGGAGGTGGAAGCGTGCCTCGTCCGGGAGAGATCAGCCTTGCCCACGGAGGAGTATTGTTTTTGGACGAATTGACAGAATTTCAAAAAAGCACGTTAGAAATCTTAAGACAGCCGTTGGAGGAGCATAGGATCCGTTTGGTGAGAGCACACGGAAACTATTGTTATCCTGCGGATTTTATGCTGGTTGCGGCGATGAACCCCTGCAACTGCGGATATTATCCCAATGTGCAAAAATGCCGATGCAGTACAGCGGAGATCAAACGCTATCAAAACAAAATCAGTCAGCCGTTATTAGACAGGATCGACATCTGCGTGGAGGCAAAAAGTATCGAGTACGCACAGCTTACCCAAAAGGCAAAAAACGAATCCTCGGCACAAATCAGAACACGGGTAATCCGGGCACATGAGTGTCAGAAAAACCGCTATCAGAATCAATCCTACCAATATAACAGCCAGATTCCGTCAAAAGATATTTCCATTTTCTGCGTACTGGACAGAAAGCAGGAAAAAGAAATGCAAAAGATATACGAGACATTGGAACTCAGTGTGCGTTCGTACCACAAAATTCTAAAAACAGCGAGAACCATTGCGGATCTGGAGGGGGAAGAACGGATCAAAACAGAGCATTTGTACGAAGCGGTATGCTACCGCACATTAGATAAAAAATTTTGGGAGAATCGTTATGAAGTATAAATATTGGTTAGATAACATACAGATTAGCAGCGGAAAAAAACAGGCATTGCTAAAAGAATTTCAGAGTGCCAAAGAAATCTATCAGACAAAAGAAAAAGAGTATGAAAAGATACCCGGATGGCAGGAAAAGGACACTCGGAAAATAAAAGAAGCAAAGCGGCAATGGGATTTGGACAAAAAGGCAGAGGAATTGGATAAAAAGGGAATCCGCATCATCACCTGCGAGCAGGAGGAATACCCGGAAAGACTAAGGCAGATTCGGGATAATCCGTATGCCTTGTATGTCAAGGGAGAACTGCCGAGAGAAGAACAAAAAAGTGTCGCGATTGTAGGTGCGAGAAAGTGCAGCGAATACGGATATTACATGGCAAAAAAGCTGGGAGAAGTTCTCGGCAAAAACAATGTTTCCGTCATCAGCGGATTGGCGGACGGAATCGACTCGGCAGGGCAGAGAGGAGCGGTCAATTTAGGAGGCAGCACCTATGCGGTATTAGGGTGCGGAGTGGACATCTGTTATCCGAAAAGCAACCGGATTCTCTATGAGCAGATTGCAAAGAGCGGAGGGATATTATCGGAGTATCCTCCGGGAACACAGCCGAAAAGCTATTATTTTCCGGCAAGAAACAGGATCATCAGTGGATTGGCAGATGTCGTGGTCGTGATGGAGGCTAAGAAAAAGAGCGGTTCTTTGATCACGGCGGATCTGGCATTGGAGCAGGGAAAAGAAATTTACGCGTTGCCCGGGAGGGTGACGGACGCATTGAGCTTTGGGTGCAACCGCCTGATCCGGGAGGGTGCGGGAGTGCTGATTTCGGTGGAAGATTTTCTGACAGATTGCAATATTGTGTCGGAAAGAAAGGAAAATTTATCTAAAAATTTCAAAGTGTCTCTTGCAAAAGAAGAAACTCTGGTGTATAGTTGTTTAGGTTTAGAGGCGAAAAACATAGACGATATTTTAGAAGAGACGGGGCTGTCGGTATCATGTGTGGCAGGGGTTTTGATGAAGCTGCAGATGTCGGGGGCAATCAGGGAATCTTTTAAAAATCATTATATAAAAACAGAGATATAAAGAGGGGC
>CAKRJK010000290.1 GCA_934351705.1 uncultured Lachnospiraceae bacterium | reverse complement strand
GTCCGTTGCAAGGCAGTCCGCCCAGCATTTCCCAAGCATTTTCCAAAGACATCATACCCTCGCGTTCGCCGTAAGTAGTAGAAATTACCACCGGCTGCATGTACATGGATTGAATCTTCTCCTTATCGCCGTAAAGCCAGCAGGCATCCAGAAACTGATACATATATCCGCCGATGCCAAGCCATTCTACGGTTGTTGCAAGAATAATGCCGTCCGCATCTTTCATAGTCTGCGGCAGGGTAGAAATACGGTTTTTGTATTCGTAGATATTATAACGGTCTACGGTAACACGAAGCTCGGTAAAGACCTCCTGCATCTTCTTTAACACATAAAGAGTAGGATCGTCTAAAAGACCGCGTCCTCCGTAATAAATATTGATTTTCATGTGCCACCTCTTTTCTAAACAATGTAAGGTATATCAAAGTAATTCTACCATAAGAACCGCCAAATAAAAATATTTTTCTTGTAAAAATTAAGAGAAAACCGTACAATAAAACTATGGACAGACAATATTTTAGATACCAATATGAAAACTCCGGGGACGGAATCGTTCAGTCAGGATGTATCTGGAATAGTACAAAGGAGAAAAAAACAAATTATTTATATCTTGCAGGGGAATACACAAAATCTCCAAAATTTAAACACCAGGGAGAGGGAGGATTAAAAAAATTATCACCCGACAGCGTCTTGGATATTTTTGTTTTGGGAGCATATACGGTTTCGTATTTGAGAGAGCTCATGGACATTCTTGATGAGAGAGTTGTCAAAACAGTCGTTATGCCGTATGTGTCACCGGAGAATCGTCTTTATATGATGGAATACATACAAACGAGAGGAGATTTTCCGAAGCGTCTGCGGGAATTTGTGGGAGCACCTTACACCTACCTGAAGAAAAAGGAGGTAGAGAATGTGTATCTCATATACGGTAATGGAGAAGTTTTAACAAAAAACACAGGAGATCCGGAAGAAGGGCACCATTTTAATCTTTTGGACAAAGCGGGATTAGACAAGATTGAAAAAGCAGAGGGTGTCAGAATACCGGTTTACCAAGCGGGATATATTGTAGAAAATCAGTGGTTGTATTATTTTGGATTTTATGGGGCTGATTACGATATCAAAGCGGAACGGACTGTCTGGAGCACCATTACAATGTTTACCGGACCTGTCAGGGTTCAAAACAAAAATACGGACTGTATTTTTGCGACAAAGGTGTTTACCAGAGAACAGCAATGTTCAGCGGAAATATCGGGGAATTATGAATCGTGTGATTTAAAGTGTATGCATAGAAATGACTATGATATACTAAAGAAACATTTAGATAATATGCATGAGGAATTGAGAGTCGGGTTGCTGAATCTCGGCAACGTAAACCTAAAGGCGGATATGTACGAGGTGATCCACAGATACGGAGCATTTCTAAATCAGGTTCGCGGAATATCCGTTCCGAACTGCGGAAATATACATTGGTGGAACAAAAGAATCATTTCCTTTTTCACAGGAACCGATTACATATATTATGGATGCAGAGGCAGTGTCAACACATCGCCCGAGGTCATCGGGGATATTGTTGCGGCAAGCTCCTTTAACCGGATAGCGAATGTGAACGAGGAATTTGCGTATTGCTTTTCGGGATACCTTGTCCCAAAAGAAGAAAAATAAGAAAAATGACGAAACTTGCGATGAAAAGAGAGGCTTGTCCCCTTTTCATTGCGGGTTTCTTTTTTTATAATAAGAATGTATTTTTTAGACAGCACAAAAAGGAGAGCTTATGAAAGAGATTATTTTGGCAAAGATCATACTCTATGCACCGGCGGGCATCGTGTTAATGCTTTTGATTTTAACTCCGATCCTGGCGGTAAATTTACATCAGATAAAGAAAATCCGTAAAAGATTAGACAATACATTTGAAAAAGCAGAGGCATATCTGAACTATATTATGGAAGAGGAGACACCGGAGGAAAAAGCAGAGGAAACCAAAGAGGAAACTCTGCGGGAAAAACGTGCGGAAAAAGCAGAAGAAGCCGCCCTTTTACAGGACGTTCTGCTGGAATATTTTTCTTGAAAATAAGGGTGTGGTTTGCTAAAATTAAGCCATATCATACAAAGGAGTGTTTGCAATGGAAAAAATAACATTTGACTACTCAAAAGCAGCGTGCTTTATCACAGATGAAGAAATCAGCTATATGAGCAAACTTACAGAAGATGCAAAGGAAGTTTTGGCATCTAAGAGCGGGGCAGGAAATGACTTTTTAGGATGGATAGACTTGCCGGTAGACTACGATAAAGAAGAATTTTCCAGAATCCAGAAAGCAGCAGAGAGAATCAAATCCGATTCCGAAGTATTATTGGTAATCGGTATCGGCGGTTCTTATC
>CAKRJK010000289.1 GCA_934351705.1 uncultured Lachnospiraceae bacterium | reverse complement strand
TCGTGAAACAGGATCACTTTCTTGCCTGCCGCCTGTTCCAGCCCGGAGTATTCGTTTTGCAGAGCCTGCACCTTTTTGCAATAACTCTCTGCGTTCTTTAAATATTCCTCTGCGTGGTCTGTATCTGCTTTGGCAAGACCTTCTGCGATATTTGACACCTGAAGCTGATAGTCCTCAAGATTCATCCATGCATGGGGATTGTCCTCTATCATCGGAACATTCTCGGTTGTGTTGATAATGATTAAATCAGGATAACTTTTGGCTACATCCTTTAAAAAGCTCTCGATTCCTCCTCCGTTGACAATAAACACATCCGCCTGTGACAACAACACCATATCTGCCGGAGTAAGCTGATAATCGTGCAGACATCCCGTCTGTGGCTCGCTCAGATTTTCCAAACTGACATGATCCATGCCATCCACTACGTTCATTGCCGCCACATACATCGGATAAAACGAAGTCACCACTTTCAATGTTTGTTCTTCTGTCTTACCGCCCTTGTGGTTTACATAAATACTTGTCAATCCCAGACTGATGAGCAGGATTACCGCAAGTAACCATGCCACAAATCCATACTTTCTTTTACTCATACGCTTCGCTTTCCAACAACTCGTCCATCAGTTTCCACACTTCATCCCTTCCCTGCTTTGTTTCTGCGGAAAAAGGTATGATGATACTCTCTTTTTTCAAGCCGAGTCCTTCCTTGATCACTTTGATATTTTTCTGAAGCTGGCTCCGCTTGATCTTATCTGCTTTTGTCGCAATGATGATCGGTTGGTAGCCCTGATAATCGATCCACTCATACATCATCTTATCGTTTGCAGACGGTGCATGGCGAATATCAATCAGCAGAAATACCGCTCTTAACTGTTTGGACTGATGAAGATAATTCTCTATCATTTTTCCCCATTTTTGCTTTTCCGACTCGGAAACTTTTGCGTAACCGTAGCCCGGCAAATCTACCAGATACATCACATCATTGATATTATAAAAATTAATCGTCTGTGTTTTTCCCGGCTGCTGCGAGGTTTTCGCAAGAGATTTGCGGTTCATCAGAGCATTGATCAACGAGGATTTTCCCACGTTTGATTTTCCGGCAAACGCAATCTCCGGTTTTGTATTTTCCGGTAATTTACTTGTGTAGCCACAGACTGTCTCTAAATTTACTTGTTTGATCTGCATCGCATTCTCCTATTTTACAAACGCGGTCTCTAACACTTCCGCCATCGTCTCTACCATTACAATTTCCAGACCTTTTGTGATCTCTGTCGAGATTTCGTCTACATCCTTGCGGTTTTCTTTCGGTACGCAGACGGTCTTGATTCCCGCATTTTTTGCCGCCAGTAATTTTTCTTTTAATCCTCCAATCGGAAGAACACGTCCACGCAGGGTAATCTCACCCGTCATGGCAACATCGGCACGCACTTTTTTCTTTGTCAGTGCAGATAAAATCGCAGTTGCCATCGTAATTCCCGCCGACGGACCGTCCTTTGGCACAGCCCCCTCAGGAATGTGGATATGTATATCATTTTCCTTGAAAAATTCCTTTGGTATCCCATACTCTTTACTGATGGAACGGATATAGCTGATTCCCGTCTGTGCGGACTCTTTCATCACATCTCCGAGATGTCCTGTCAGCTGGATTTCTCCTTTTCCCGGCATCACATTGACTTCAATCTGTAACGTGTCGCCGCCCACGCTTGTCCATGCAAGTCCGCGCACGATTCCGACTTCGTCATTTTCGTTTGCCTTGTCAATGCTGTATTTCTCTTTGCCGAGATATTTCTCAAGATTGCTCTCTGTGATCTTGACTGCCGACTTATCTCCCTGGTAGATTTCCCGCGCCGCTTTACGGCAGATCTCACCGATCTTTCTCTCCAGACCACGCACTCCCGCTTCTCGGGTGTAACCGGAAATCATTTTTTTGAGTGCCGCATCGCTGATGGTCAGCTCTCCTTTTTTCAAGCCGTTTTTCTCCATCTGCTTTTCCAAAAGGTGTTCCTTTGCGATGTGTTCTTTTTCATTTGCCGTATAACTTGTCACCTCAATGAGTTCCATTCTGTCTAACAGCGGTCTCGGAATGTCCTGTACTGAGTTTGCCGTAGCAATAAACAGAACCTCCGACAGATCGATCGGCACTTCAACATAGTGATCCCTGAATTTATTATTTTGTTCGGAATCCAGCACCTCCAGCAATGCCGATGCCGTATCCCCTTTGTAATCACTGCTGATCTTGTCAATTTCATCTAGCAGGATCAACGGGTTTTTCACCCCCGCACTTCGCAATCCGTTGACCAGACGTCCCGGCATTGCTCCGACATAGGTCTTTCGATGTCCTCGTATCTCCGCCTCATCTCTGACACCGCCAAGGCAGATT
>CAKRJK010000288.1 GCA_934351705.1 uncultured Lachnospiraceae bacterium | reverse complement strand
ATATTTCTGACAATGCTTCTGGCAATTTGTGCCTCGGTACTGTTTGCACTTTTGGAGGTTGCAAGGGTAAAGGGTTTAAAAACACAGGCGAAAATCGTCAGCGATCTGACCATCGAGTCCATGTTTGCGGAATATCAAAAAAACATTTATGAAGATTACGGAATCCTGCTTTTGGATGAATCCTACATGACCGGGAATTTCAGCAAAGAAAATTTGGAATTGGAATATGCGAAGCTGGATCGAAACAACAGATTGGCAAATGATATGTATTCTCTGGAGTTGGCGGGATGTGAGGTCACAGGATGTCAGTATGCAACGGACTACGGCGGAGCACCGTTTCGCAGATTGGTGCTGAAAAACCAAATGCTTTTACAAAACGGCGTGGATATATCAGAGTTCGAGCAGAACAAACAGAGTTATGAAGATATGGAAAGCAGTAATTCCAACGTAGAAGAAGTAATAGAGAATGATTTTTCCGCTTGTAAACAGTATCAAGAGGAAAAAAACCAAATAGATGACGCAGTAGAGTGGAAAAAGAGTCCGATTTTGTCAAATGTCGTCAGAGATGAGGCAACGCTTTCCAATAAGGCAGTGGATCTAAGTAGTAATCTGGAACACAGAGTTAAGAATGTCGGAAATGTCAGTGGCGGTTATGAGGGGGAAAAGAAAGGAAAAATTCTCTTTGCCGAGTATCTGACAGATAAGATGGGGTGTTATGTAAACGTAAAAGAGGATCATGTCATGAATTATGAACTAGAGTACATCCTTGCAGGGAAATCTTCTGACAGAGAGAACTTAGAAAAGGTAACAAAAAGTTTAATCAAGATTAGAGAATTATCAAACATCTCCTATTTATTAGGAAGTCCAGAAAAGTGTACGCAGGCGTATGAGGCGGCACTGCTACTGTCGGGATGGACGGAAAATCCGGTAATTGTAGAGGTGGCAAAGTGGGGAATCCTCAATGCGTGGGCGTACCAGGAGAGTATTTTGGATGTCAGAGCGTTGCTGGAGGGCAGAAAAATCTCTTTTCGCAAAACCGATGCCGAGTGGACGCTAAAGACAGTTCCGACACCACATTCCCTGTCAGGGTTTCAACTGGCAAACCATTGTGAGCGGGGATGGGATTATCTTACCTATTTGAAGTTTTTGCTGTACGCAGGAGACGAAACAGCTATTAACTACCGCTCTATGGATATAATAGAGGTAAATACAAGCAAAAAAGAGGGCATACCGATCAGAATGGATCATATGGCTGTCTATTTGGAGATAAACAGCAGCTATGAAGCAAATGCACTGTTTTATCAATATGTTCAGTTAGGAAATCAAGGAATTAAGGGGTTTGTCTTTGAACAGACAAGCAAATATACCTATTTATAAAAAGGAAAAAGAAAGCAGGTGTATCAATATGTCTCTGTCCCCAACATCAATTTTATATCAAATAACAAAAAAGAAAGCTCTCCTTGAGAGGGGTTATCTGGCATACTCCCAAAATATGAATCCAAAAGCAAAAAAAGTAAAAAAACATGGGACAGGGACATATTCATACACCTGCAAAAAGGCATCTTATACTGTGGAGGCAGCCGTAGTCCTGCCACTGTTTGTCGGATTTATGATTGTGATTCTGTTTTGGTTTCGGGTTTTGCAGACAGAAATCAAAATGCAGCAGGTAATCGTATATACGGCAAGGGCAACGGCGGCATGTGTCAAAAACGAGCAGGAAAGTGTCGATATGGGACGGCTGCGGGTGCTGCTTACAGTGCAGATGCAAAGAGAAAACGTACCGACGGATTATATTGACAGTGGAATGCTCGGAATCTCAATCAGTAATTCAGAGCTTGCAAAACAGGATATTTCACTGTGCGTAGATTATCGGATGACAATCCCGATCGGATTTTTCGGGAAAATGACGCATACGGTCAGCCAGAAGGCGAGTGCAAGAAAATGGTGCGGTTACAGTCGAGAAGAAGATTTTAAAGGCGGATACGTTTATGTCACCGCGACAGGAGAGGCATACCACAGCACAAAAAATTGTCCGTATCTGGCTCTGAGCATTCAGTCGGTATCTTCCGGAAAGGTAAAAGACTTAAGAAACCGGAGTGGAGGAAAGTATTCACCGTGTAACCTATGCTGTGACAAAAAAGGTTTTTCGGAATTCGTGTACATTACCGATTACGGAGAAGTATATCACCAAAAAATAGGATGCAGCGGTTTAAAACGGAGTATTTATCTGATACCGCTTGAGGAAGTCGGCACACGGCATTCCTGCAATAAATGTGGAGGAAGTTATGATTGAAAAGGCAGTAATGGCAGTTTTTTTGGGAATAGAGAGTGTTAATGATCTTAAGGCACATACCGTGAGGATGATTTCGGTTCTTGTGTTTGCGGTGCTAGG
>CAKRJK010000287.1 GCA_934351705.1 uncultured Lachnospiraceae bacterium | reverse complement strand
CCTGTTCCCGTCCAAGTTGTATCAGATTCATCTTCATATCCTCCCATTCTGTCGATTCCCTCACTTCATTTACAATCTTATCCAATTCGACCAGCTGCGGACTGATCATAATGATGTCCGGGTTCTCTAAGGTCGTATCTTTCATGTACTGCAACAGACTGATCAGCTCCGGTTCTCCGTTCGTACTGCTCATGTTTAAGAAAATCTTGGTCGTTCCGTCCTGTAACTCCAACTCCGGGAATTCATGACACCGCTCGGTAAAGGTATACTTTGCACTATCTCTCTGAAAAATATCTTTCTGTGTGATAAAGATGATCACCGTAGGCGGGAGGTGCTTATATTTCGTTCCTTTTCCTGCCTTTAAAAGCGGACTGTCCATAATACTCTGATAGAATCTGGAGCGTTTCGGTATCACGTCGTTCTCCTCGTTCTGCATCTCTGTGGCAAAACAGCGTTCGTCCTCTGCTCTTGCCCATGCATCCAGACGTATCGCACGTCTGCCCCTTTGGTTGAGAATCAGCTCCTCCACTTTGACTTCCTCCAAAGTCAGATCAGGCTCTCCCAAAATCGTCCGTAAAACAATCTCATACGCAGTCCTATTCCTCATAACGGAGAGAAAAAGTGCAAAATCACTTAGATTGTCCTCATGCTGTGTTGGTAGTACACCAAGTTCCTTCATGTCAGTTCTTTTGTCCGTATGCTTCAATGGCATGCTCCTTTCCCTGTATGCAGGGAGTGTGCCATCTCTGCAATCCCTGCTTATTTTTCTAAGCAAGGATTAACCGGCTGAATTGCCTCTGATAAGTTCATAGAATGCAGCAGATACTGCGTCTGATTCCTTAGAATTGTGAATCGATGCTTATATTCTTATGTTTGTTGAATGCAGTCTAGCATGGATTCCGACTCTTGACAATGGTGATTTTTCACAAAAAGGGGTGTCAAAAAAGCCCCGTTTTTTGACACCCAAAACCTTGCGATACCAACCATAAAAAAGCGGCTCCGGGAAATTCCCAGAGCCGCTATGTAATAAGTATTATTATCTTATTATGCTAACTCAGCTTTTAAAGCCTCTGTTAAAGCAGGAACGATTTTGTTCAAATCTCCTACGATACCGTAATCAGCTACATCAAAGATTGGAGCATCTTCGTCTTTGTTGATTGCGATGATGATATCAGACTCTTCCATACCTGCAACGTGCTGGATTGCTCCAGAAATACCAATTGCAAAGTATACGTTTGGACGAACTGTTTTACCTGTCTGTCCTACCTGAACATCAACCGGTTTCCATCCGTTCTCTACTACTGCACGAGAGCAGCTAACCATACCGCCAAGTACATCTGCTAAATCCTGAAGCATTTTGAAGTTCTCTGCAGAACCAACTCCACGACCGCCGGATACTAGGATCTTAGCGTCCATGATGTTCTCAGCACTCTTAGCTTCTTTTACAACCTTTAAGATTTCCACATATTTGTTATCCGGTGTAAATCCTGGATTGTACTCGATAACTTCTGCTTTTGCACCTTTTACAGGCTCTAATTTCTGCATAACGCCCGGACGTACTGTTGCCATCTGAGGACGTGTGTTAGGGCAAGCGATAGTAGCGATTGTGTTACCACCGAATGCAGGACGTGTCATTAATAACTGATTTGGAGTTCCTTTGAATTCACCAATCTCAAGAACTGTACAATCTGCTGTCAAACCTGTTTTTACTCTTGCAGATACACGAGGTCCTAAATCTCTACCGATTGCTGTTGCACCTACTAACATAACTTCCGGTTTGTACTCTTTGATTACAGAAGAAAGTGCGTGAGCATATGGCTCTGTTCTGTAATCCTTTAATTCAGGATCGTCAACAACGATAACTTTATCAGCACCGTACTCTGCTAACTCATCAGCAAGACCTTTTACACCTGAACCGATAAGTACAGCTGTAACGTCAGTATTTAAATCTTTTGCTAAGTCTTTTCCTTTTCCGATTAACTCGAATGCAATCGGAGTTAATTCATTATCAACCTGCTGTGCAAAGACAAATACGCCTTTGTATTCTTCTAAGTTCATTTTTTCCACTTTTATTCACCACTTTTCCTTATTTTTATTAGATTACATGTTTCTCTTTTAATTTACCCATGATATAATCAACAGACTCTGCTGCATCAAGAGTAACTTTCTCGCCTGCACCTTTACGAACTTTGTCAGATGCTTTTGCAATCTGTGTCGGAGAACCTTTCAAACCTAAATCAGAATCATCTACATCTTTCAGGTCTGCTCTTCCCCATACAGTAATCTCCTGCTCGTAAGCATCGAAGATTCCACCCGGAGTCATGTAACGTGGCTGGTTCAACTCAGATAATGCAGTTACCTGGCAAGGCATTTTTGCTTTTAACTCATGGTATCTGTCTTCATTCTGACGCTGAACGATAACAT
>CAKRJK010000286.1 GCA_934351705.1 uncultured Lachnospiraceae bacterium | reverse complement strand
CAAACGGAGAATCTGGACCTGATCCAGCTCAACTCCTTCGGCTGTGGTCTGGACGCTGTCACAACAGACTGTGTAAATGATATTTTATCCAATTCGGGAAAAATTTACACCTGCCTGAAAATAGACGAGGTAAACAACCTGGGAGCGGCTCGTATCCGTATCCGTTCTCTGCTCGCCGCAATCCGTGTCCGCGAAAAACACGGCACCAAACGGACAATTCACACCACGGATTACAAACGCACACTCTTTACCGAGGAAATGCGTAAAAATTACACAATTTTATGTCCACAGATGTCACCGATCCACTTTGATTTATTAGAGCCGGCATTCCAAGCGTCCGGTTATCATCTTGTGGTTCTCGGAAATGACAATCGTGATGCGGTAAATACCGGTCTTCGTTTTGTCAATAACGATGCCTGCTATCCGTCGCTTTTAGTTGTCGGACAGATTATGGATGCCGTTTTATCCGGCAAATACGATATGACAAAAACCGCCGTCATCATGTCACAGACCGGTGGTGGCTGCCGTGCCTCCAACTATATCGGATTTATCCGCCGTGCCTTAGCAAAAGCAGGCTATCCGGACGTTCCGGTTATCTCCTTGAATCTGTCTGATTTGGAGAGCAATCCGGGCTTTAAGCTGACACCTTCTCTGGTTCAAAGAGGGCTTTACGGTCTGATGTTCGGCGATATTTTCCTACGTTGTCTGTATCGTATGCGGCCTTATGAAAAAGTACCGGGCTCCGCAAATGCCCTGCACGAAAAATGGAAACAAAAATGTATCGCATTTTTATCACAGGATAAATTACTCTCTCACCGCACTTACAAAAAAATGTGTCGTGAGATCATTCGGGATTTTGATAATCTTCCGATTCTCGATATTAAGAAACCGCGTGTCGGAATTGTCGGCGAGATTTTAGCGAAGTTCGCTCCTGCCGCAAACAACTTCCTGGTAGAGTTGTTAGAGTCCGAGGGTGCAGAAGCGGTTGTACCGGATCTTGCCGATTTCCTGCTCTACTGTTTCTTCAATGCGAACTTTAAGCACGAAAAACTCGGCATGAGCAAAAAGACCGCATTTTACTGCAATATGGGAATCAAGGCACTGGAGTGGCTTCGTTCTGCCGCAAGGGATGAATTGGAAAAGAGCAAGCACTTTATCCCACCTGCACGTATCGAAGATACTGCTGCCTACGCCGAGGAAATCGTATCTCACGGCAATCAGACCGGTGAGGGCTGGTTCTTAACCGGAGAGATGATCGAACTGATCCATACCGGCACACCGAATATTGTCTGCACACAGCCGTTTGCCTGCCTGCCGAACCACATTGTCGGAAAAGGCGTTATCAAAAAGCTGCGTCACCAATATCCGCTTGCAAACATCGTGGCAATTGACTACGATCCGGGTGCATCGGAAGTTAATCAGCTAAACCGTATTAAGCTCATGCTTTCTACCGCTCAAAAAAATCTAAAAAAAGAATCTGTTTAGACAAGGAAAAGGGGTTGTCACTTTTACGATACTTCGTAAAGCGACACCCCTTTTGGACAAAGCGAGTTAATCAGTTACCAATGATGTTATTTGGTAAACTTCTCTAAGCCTTTTGGCTGTTTTGGCTGGTAACAGTAATATAATGACGCTTTACTGTTTGTGTTTTTGATTGCTTTTTCAGCGACATTTTTAAGTACCATACCCATTTTGTTGTTCTGCTTATTCATTGCTTATCCTCCCTTCACTCGGTATTATCATCAGGATTGCCACTTCCAACAATGTCATCAACAATGCAACTCCATAATTAATTGTCTTGGTGGAAAGTACCAACACTAAGATGCCATATAAAATTCCTAAACTTCTCGCTCCTCTTTGGTTTCTTATTCTTTTCTCTTCGGTCAGTCTATTATTTACATGCTCTATCGGAGCATAAAGATAAATAATCAATTCCACAAGCAGGACGGCTGCAACCAGATAAGCTCGTCCACTTGTAAATGCACCCCTGGCAATTGGTGTTCCCCACACGACGCCTCCCCATAACATCAATGTGCAGACATCACATTGCCAAGCTTTTTTTGCATGATATCCTCCGCAATATGCACGCAAGGTTGTGAATGCAATAATAAAAATTATCGTCACTATTGCTTTTTTCAGGACAACTCCTAAAATCAACAGAATAAATGTCTTGACCGCATTTTCGAGAATCACTTCATACCCATATGTATATATCTCTTTTTCACTCTGATCAATCAGTTCTTTCGAACACAAATAGTCACTGATTTTGGCAGCTATTTTTGTCACCTGACCACTCCCTTCTTCTACATCATACTCATTCCTATGCTTTTTTCAATCCCTTTGGCACCAACTGTCTGTTTTCGGCACCAACTGATGTTTTTATAGGGGAATTTTGAGGTTGTGTGGAGATTTAGAACGTAAACGGTCGGGGCTTTGC
>CAKRJK010000285.1 GCA_934351705.1 uncultured Lachnospiraceae bacterium | reverse complement strand
ACTGCCTATGGCGGCGTAAGCCAAAGCGACATATCAGAACACGCTTGCGATCAATGTTTGTGATAGTAACCTCTTATACCCGTATTTTAATGAGCATACGAAACAGATTATTATCACTGAGTTTTTCAAGAAAATTATCCTGCAATATCTTAGGGAATGAACGGGAATGAGCGTAGATATTCGATGGATTGATTTTTTAGGAAGAATGTGGTATAATTAATACATTAATAGTTTTCGGAGTTGTTGCATATGTCAAAAGAAATTCAAAAATCATTTTTACCAATAGCTAATATTATTTCAAATGCCCGTGAGAATGCATATAAAAAGGTTAACGAAGAACTTATAAATATGTATTGGAATGTAGGTATGTTTTTAAGTGGCGAAAGTAAAAATAAAGAATATGGCGATTCGTATATTGATTCAATTTCGGATTTTATTCAAGGTGAGTTTCCGGGTATAAAAGGATTCAATCGACGCGGTTTGTACAGAATGAAGCAATTTTATGAAACATATTGCACCAATGAGATTGTGTCACCACTGGTGACACAATTAAGCTGGACAAATAATTTGCTTATATTGTCAAGCACAAAAACAATGGAAGAAAAAGAATTTTATATAAGGTTAGCCATTAAAGAAAACTACAGTAAGCGTGAATTGGAACGACAAATAGAAAGCGGGTATTATGAGAGGTATATGCTTTCGCAAAAAGCATTGCTTCCCGAAAAAGTGGACGGTATGCATACCAATCCATTTAAGGATACTTATGTTGTGGAGTTTTTGGAGCTTCCTGATGGGTTTAAGGAAAATGATTTGAGAAAAGCCTTAGTTAAGAATATGCGGAATTTTATATTGGAGCTTGGAAAAGATTTTACATTTGTCGGAGAAGAGTATAAAGTACAAGTTGGCGATGAGGATTACAGGATAGATTTACTGTTTTATCATAGAGGTCTATCGTGTCTGGTGGCATTTGAGTTAAAGATAGGAAAGTTTAAGCCTGAATACGTTTCTAAGATGGATTTTTATCTTGAAGCATTAGACAGGCAAAATAAAAAGCAGCATGAAAATCCAAGCGTCGGAGTTATCCTTTGTGCTCAGAAAAATGATGAAATTGTGGAGTATGCAATGAGCCGGACAATGTCGCCAATGTTAGTTTCAAAATATATGATGGAATTACCCGATAAAAAGATGCTGCAAAATAAATTACAGGAATTTGCTTTACTTCTTGAAAATAAACAATCAGAAGAATAATATTATCGCTTTGTAAACCCAGTGAGAAAAACATATTTAACTGCAAGAAGAAGAGGATGGGCAATTACCTGAAACATGGACTCTTGAAAAGTTGTTTGCAAAACATCCGTCACATCCACATAATTTGCTCATAGCAAATACATTCTTTGTTGCAGGGTATATCGAAAGCTGGGGCAGAGGAATAGATAAAATATGCAATGCGTGTGAAATGGCAGGATTGCAAAAGCCTATCTATGACATTGATGCAAACGGGATAATGCTTCAGATTAGGGCTAATGTTGATTGGGTTGAAAATAAAATTGAATATGATAAAGATGGCAAATCCGAATAAGCCGAATAGTCAAAATCAACAATATGTTTCCAACATAAAAACGCTCACCGATAGTGAGGGGAATTTCATGGACAAATAATTAGTTTGTTGATAATGATCGACACCAAAACGGACGAGATAAAAGGAGAATGCATTATGGCTGATATATATAAATTTAAAGTAAAGCTTCAAGAACTCGAAAGCGAAAGAGAAATAGAGGTAACGTCCGTTTCAACGCTTGCAAAATTAGGTTATGCAATTTTAGCTGCATTTGATGCCGATGCAGGTCATCTGTTTGAAATTGATTTCAAAGAGCAGTATTTCGGATTCGATTTTGAAAGTGAAGATGAGAATTTCATTGATATTACATCGGTCAAACTGAATAAGCTGAATTTGTCTGTCGGTGATGGAATGCACATGGTTTATGATTTCGGCGCCGAATGGAAATTCAATATATTTATGCTATCTGCCGTGCCTATGCAAAAGGGAATGGGAACGCATTATCCATACATAGTTTCCGGAAGTGGTGACGGTATTACCGAAGATGCGTTTCCCGGTGAGGTGAAAAATTCAAATTCATGGAGTATTGATGTTGCAAATGTATTATATAAGGGGAATATAGAAAGATTGCAAGAAGCATATGAAGAATGATACAGAGAACACAAAAAATCTTGACAATTTAAAGAACTTCTGTTATAATATTTATAGGTAATAATGATTGAACTTTTTTTAATTTTGAAATGAACATGTGTAAAATCACATGAAATAAGATCGGGGGGGTTCGAATATCTCTATGGTTCGGGTTTCCCAGAAAAAGCGGTCAAAATAGATGCAATCTGTTTTGACCGCATTCTTATGCGGTTTTTGAGCATTTTTGAAAAATT
>CAKRJK010000284.1 GCA_934351705.1 uncultured Lachnospiraceae bacterium | reverse complement strand
GTCATCGGGGGAGGTCCGTGTACCTACAACCCGGAACCGCTTGCGGATTTTTTTGATCTGATCTATATCGGGGAAGGTGAGACAAGCTATGATGCGTTGCTCAACCTTTATATCGAGTGGAAACCGAGTGGCAAAAGCAGGGAAGAATATTTGCATGAAGCGGCAAAAATTCCGGGAATCTATGTGCCGTCACTCTATGAGGTAACATATAAAGAAGACGGTACAATCGCGGCAATGGAGCCGAAATACGAAGATATTCCAAGAAAAATCGAAAAACAGGTCGTGACCGACATGACCAATGTAGTGTACCCGGACAAGCCGGTCGTTCCGTTTATCAAGGTTATTCAGGATCGTGTGGTATTAGAAGTCCAAAGAGGCTGTATCCGGGGCTGTCGTTTTTGTCAGGCGGGTATGATTTACCGTCCGCTTCGGGAAAAAAATGTAGAGCGGTTAAAAAAACAGGCGAACATCATGCTCAAAAACACAGGACACGAAGAAATATCATTAAGTTCTCTGAGTACAAGTGATTACCGGGACTTAGAGGAGATTATCGAATATTTGATTGAAGAGTTTGGCAGCAAAGGTGTCAATATTTCCCTGCCGTCTCTTAGAATCGATGCGTTTTCTCTGGATGTTATGGGAAAAGTCCAGGACATCAGAAAGAGCAGTTTAACCTTTGCACCGGAGGCTGGTTCCCAGAGACTTCGTGATGTAATTAACAAGGGTTTGACGGAGGAGGATATTTTACATGGAAGCGGGCTTGCCTTCGAGGGAGGCTGGAACAAGGTAAAACTTTACTTTATGTTAGGTCAGCCGACCGAGACAACCGAGGATATGCGTGCGATTGCGGAGCTTGCCAACAAGGTTGCGGCACGTTATTATGAGATTCCGAAAGATCAAAGAAACGGAAAATGTCAGATTACGGTCAGCACATCCTTCTTTGTGCCAAAACCGTTTACGCCGTTCCAGTGGTCGCCGATGTGTACCAAAGAAGATTTTCTTGGTCGTGCAAAAGTGGTTAATGAAGCCGTAAAAGAGCAGTTAAACAGAAAGAGCATTAAGTACAACTGGCATGAAGCGGACGTGACCGTGTTAGAGGGAATTTTTGCAAGAGGTGACCGAAAGTTAGGAAAAGCCATTTTAAAGGCATATGAGGAAGGTTCTATTTTTGATGCATGGTCGGAGTACTTTGACAATGAACAGTGGATGAGAATCTTTGAAGAATGCGGAATTGAACCGGATTTTTATACGATCAGAGAGCGTTCGTTGGATGAGATTTTCCCGTGGGATTTCATAGATGCGGGTGTGACAAAAGAATTTTTATTAAGAGAGTGGAAAACAGCACAGGCAGAGACGGTTACGCCAAACTGCAGGGAACGCTGTGCCGGCTGCGGTGCGAGAAAATACGAGGGAGGTGTCTGCTATGAAGATTAGGATTCGTTTTGGAAAATACGGAGCGTTAAAGTTCATCGGACATCTGGATATGATGCGGTATTTTCAAAAAGCACTCCGCAGAGCGGAAATTGACATGAAATATTCCGAGGGATTTAATCCGCATATGATCATGTCCTTTGCGGCACCGCTCGGCGTGGGAATTACCAGTGACGGAGAGTATTTTGACATTGAAGTGCTTTCGAGTGAGGACAGTAAGACAGCCTTAAAGAAATTAAATGATGTGATGGTAGAGGGAGTCAAAGTATATTCTTACCGTAAACTGCCGGATCAGGCAAAGACGGCAATGTCTATCGTGGCGGCGGCAGACTACGAGCTTTCTTTTAAAGAGGGCTATGAGATTCCTAAGACACTTAATGAATTTCAAGATATGATCGTGGAATTTTACGAAAAGTCAGAGACAATTCCGATTATCAAGCAGACCAAAAAGAGTGAGCGGGAACTTGACTTAAAACCGTTGATTTATGATTTTAAGGTCTTAGAGCGTGAGGGAAAACCTGTATTCTATATCAAAACCAGTACCGGAAGTGTGGACAATATCAAACCGGAGCTGGTATTAAGTGCGATGTATCAAAAATTCGGATTGGAGTACAGGGCGGAGGCAATTCAGATCCACAGGCTGGATACTTACGCAAGAAATGAAAAAGATCAGTTTGTGCCGCTTGAAATGTTAGGAGAAGACATTGCTTAATCGTGTAATTATTACAAAAGAACAGATACAGGACAAAGAAACAGAACTGATGGCGGTTTATGACGATTCACGCATGATTGAGATCCATGCGGTGCCGGCAGGAAAAAAATCGCTGTTGGGAAACATCTATATCGGCCGCGTGCAGAGTATCGTGGAGAATCTGGAGGCAGCATTTATTGAGATTGCGGATAAAACAGTCTGCTTTTGCCCGTTAAAAGAATTGAAAAATCCCATTTTCACGAAAAAAACAGGGAAGAAGCCGATTTGTCAGGGCGATGAACTGCTGATTGAGGTGACAA
>CAKRJK010000283.1 GCA_934351705.1 uncultured Lachnospiraceae bacterium | reverse complement strand
GATTTGTGGAAACAGATTCCATCCTGCACAGTCAGGTGTCTGCTTACAGTGAGATTCATGCGAACGGTGATAAAGGCTTTATTACAGGCGGAGTCATCCGGGCGGGTTCTTTGGTGGAGGCGCAGACCATCGGCTCGGAGATGGGAGCTGCCACACACGTCGAGGTCGGTACCGATCCGAAGCAAAAAGAACGTATGTCGGAGCTGAAAGTAACTATCGCGGAGGAAAGTTCCGAGTTAGAGAAGATCAAGCTGATTTTGGCGACTTATACCAGAAAATTACAAAGCGGTGAGAAACTTCCGCCGCAAAAGATGGAATATATCCAAAAACTGGCATATTCTTATAAGGCTAAGAAGGGTACCTTAGAACCGTTGCAGGAAGAATACGAGAAACTTCAAAAAGGTCTTACAATGGCGAATCATGCGAAGGTACAGATCCGCAACAGTATCTATCCGGGAGTTACTCTGGCAATTTCAGAGTTAGAGCTTGTTATTAAAGATAAACAGACTTTCTGCCAGTTTATGAAAAAAGACGGAGAGATTGCAAGAAGCACATTATAAAAATTTGTAATTTGAAGAGCAGGGAAAGGAGCGATTGTTATGACAATCAGACCGGTAGATTTCGCAACCATACAAAGAACAGATGATGTCGGCATGTTAAAGCATCAGCAGGATAACAAGCCGATTGCGGAACAACAGGCAATTCAGGTAGAGATTACAAAACAGGAACAGACAAGTCCGTCACAGGTGCGTGAAGCAAACGACACAAGCAATGACGGAGAGGGCTTTGACGCAAGAGAAAAAGGAAAGAACAAATACAGCAGACAAAAAGGAAAAAAACAAAAAAAGCAGGAAGACGGCAAAGTGATCGTTAAATCTGCTGAAAAAGGCGGATTTGATATCAAAATATAAAGAGATACGGAGCGAAGCTTCATAAAATTAAGGAGTTGTAACATGACGGTATTAGAGATAAGTTTGATTGTGATAGGTTTGGTGTTGATGGTAGGCAGTTTTTTTGTCACCGAGAAGCTGTCACAAAAAGAACTGGATAAGATTGTAGAACTCAGCAAGGATGAGATTAATTATATTGTAAAAAAGGAGATGGCAGGTGCCAACGAGCAGGTAAAGGATCAGCTTGACGAGGAACTGAAAGAGACGCTGCTCACCTTAGAGCGTGAGTCGGATAAAGAGACAAACGAGAAGATTATGGCAATCAGCGAATACTCCGACACCGTGTTAGAGTCCATTAATAAAAGCCATAACGAGATCATGTTTCTTTACAGTATGCTGGGAGATAAGCATAAAGAAATCACGGATTTTGCAAACGGATTAGAGCATCAGATAGAGAAATTACAAAAGAATTTCACGGAAGAGACCGTGCAGGAAACACTCAACAGCGTAAAGATGGAACATGGCAATACGCAGGAGTTTATGAGTGCGGTGGCAAAGACAAACGAAGAAATGCTTGAGGAGGTCCGTGCGATCAATACCGAGGAAACAGAAGCTGCACAAGAGGAAAAACAGCAGACAAAAGCGGGCAACAACAACGAGAAAATCTTAGAACTGCGTCAGCAGGGCATGAGCGAGGTTGCGATTGCAAAAGAATTGGGACTCGGTTTGGGAGAAGTCAGATTAGTCATCGAGTTGTACGAGAAAGAGGAGTCATAAGGTGAAGTTAAAATATTATCTAAGAGGTCTTGGAATCGGAATAATCGTCACAACGATTATTTTTATGATCTGTATCCATGTCAAGGGAGATGCGATTTTATCAGACAAAGAAATTGAAAAAAGAGCAAAAGAACTCGGCATGGTGATGGCGGAGCAGACAGACGACGGAAAGACGATTCAGGATTTGCAAAAAGAGAATGAAAAGAAAAATGATGAGGGACAGGACACAGAGAGTAAACAGAACGGCGAAACCGATCAGGCAGCCCAGTCGCAGGAGGAGCAGAATAAGGTCGAACTGGTGCAGTTTAACATTGTTCCCGGCGAATACTCCGATACCATCTCTCAAAAATTGTTAGATGCGGGCTTGATCGATGACAAAGCGGCATTCAGCAGGTATATTAATGAGACCGGCTATGATAACTTTATGCAGCCGGGTGATTTTGTGATTCCGAGAGGCTCTAACTATGAGGAAATTGCAAAAATTCTGACCACCAAGAAAGAGAACCGTTAAAAATACTTGCAGTCGGAATGCTTTTGTGCTATAATCTTTAAGGCTCAATAAAAAAACACATGTGCGGACTAAAAAGCAGGTGCCGGTTTGGTCGCTTTTTTTAGAGTGAAGCACATGGAAGAACACAACCAAATGGAGGAAAAAAGATGAGTGTTATTTCAATGAAACAGTTATTAGAAGCAGGTGTTCATTTCGGACATCAGACAAGAAGATGGAACCCGAAAATGGCTCCGTACATCTACACACAGAGAAACGGTATTCACA
>CAKRJK010000282.1 GCA_934351705.1 uncultured Lachnospiraceae bacterium | reverse complement strand
ATCATCACGAGTGCCGCATGATTTCTAAAAAACGCCATTGCAAATACGGAATACACCGGTATCTTTGCGGAGCAGCTGATAAAAGGTGTCAGCATAATCGTCATTTTGCGGTCTCTGTCCGATGAAAGCGTACGTGTCGACATGACTGCCGGAACGGTACATCCGAACCCGATCAACATCGGCACAAAACTTCTGCCCGATAATCCGATCTTTCGCAGCAGCTTGTCCATCACAAATGCGACTCGTGCCATATAACCCGAATCTTCTAAAATAGAAAGGAAAAAGAACAACACCACGATAACCGGCAAAAAGCTCAGCACACTTCCCACGCCCGCAAAAACACCGTCAATGATCAGACTTTGTATCACGGGGTTAATCCCGTAAGCAGTCAGTCCCTTATCGCACAAATTTGTGAATGCCTCAATTCCGAGACTGAGCAGATCACTCAGCCACGCTCCCAGCACCCCGAATGTCATCCAGAAAATCGTCATCATAATCACCAGAAACATCGGAATTGCCAGATATTTGTTGGTTAAAATACGGTCTATCTTTTCACTTCTTTTGTGTTCCTTGCTCTCCTTTGGACGGATAACGGTATCTTTACAGACTTTCTCAATAAAGGAATACCTCATATCCGCAATTGCAGCATTTCTGTCCATACCGCAGTCCGTTTCCATCTCTTCGATCGAATGCTGCATCATCTCAAACTCATTCCGGCTGAGTTTTAGTTCTTCAATGATTGCCCTGTCATCCTCTATAATCTTCATCGCGGCAAAACGCGGACAGACTCCGATGTTTTGTGCATGATCTTCCACCTGATGATACAAAGCATGGATACAGCGGTGTACCGCCTGTCCCGATTCACAAAAATCGGTTACCTTCGGACACTCTTTTAGCTTTGCGGTATGTACGACTTTTTCTACCAGCTCTGAGATACCCTCCGCTTTTGCCGCCGCAATCGGGACAACCGGAATGCCGAGTTTTTCCGACATCTTTTTGACATCGATCGAACCTCCGTTATTTCGCACTTCATCCATCATGTTCAGTGCCAGTACCATCGGTATCTGCATTTCTAATAATTGCAATGTCAGATACAAATTTCTCTCTATGTTTGTCGCATCTACAATGTTGATGATCGCGTCCGGCTTTCCGTGGATCAAAAAGTCTCTCGTCACAATCTCCTCACTCGTATATGGACGCAGGGAATAGATTCCCGGCAAGTCCACTACCGAACACTCTTTTTTCTCTTTAATCTCTCCTATTTTCTGATCTACCGTAACACCCGGAAAATTACCTACATGCTGATTCGCCCCCGTCAGTTGGTTAAACAAAGTGGTTTTTCCGCAGTTCTGATTCCCGATCAATGCAAAAATCATGGCATATCCTCCGTCACTTCTATTTTTGCGGCGTCTTCTTTTCGTATTGTCAACGAATAGCCTCTGATCTGTAACTCGATTGGATCTCCCATCGGTGCCATCTTGATAATCTCAATCTTTGTTTTCGGGATCAGTCCCATATCTAATAACCGGCATCGCAATGCACCTTCACCGCCGACTTTTGTGATGGTTGCTTTTGTTCTGACCGGTAGTTGGTCTAATGTCATTCGGTAAACCTCTTTTCTCTTTTTGTCTTGTTTTATTATATTTTATGTGTATTGAAAAGTCAATTGTTGATAATCATTATCATTTAGTGTGGAGGGGTGTATAAGACGGACGCAATATCACTCCCTCACGCCCATATGCAAATGCCGTGTTCAAGCATTCTGTATTTCTAGGAAAAATTTATGCCAAATAAGGCGAACAATGATTTTCCAAAACTCGCCTTTGGCTCAGACATTGGAAAATCATTGTTTTATTTGGCATAAATTTTTCAAGAAATACTACGAATGCTTTCAAATACGGCGTTTACATATGGGCGTGAGGGAGTGATATTGCTGCGTTTTTTCTGCGTTTTTAATCTGGGTTGTTGGCGGTCGGATTTTCTTTATCATTCAGGGTTGTATGAGATTTGTGGGTTTGGGATAGAATAAGAAAAATATTTTTTTGTAGGAGGTTTTTTTATGAAAGGTTTTGCTATGTTGGAGATTGGGAAGACCGGCTGGATTGAAAAGGATATGCCAAAGTGCGGTCCTTTGGATGCGATTGTGCGTCCGATTGCGGTTTCCCCTTGTACTTCGGATGTTCATACGGTATGGGAGGGTGCGATTGGAAACCGGCACGATATGATTCTTGGACATGAAGCGGTCGGAGAGGTGGCTGAGGTTGGTTCTCTTGTTAAGGATTTCCGGGTTGGTGACCGTGTTATCCTGCCTGCCATCACACCGGACTGGTCTTCTTTGGAGGCTCAGGCAGGTTACTCGATGCACTCGGGCGGTATGCTTGCCGGATGGAAATTTTCTAATTTTAAGGATGGGGTTTTCAGTGAATTTTTTCATGTGAATGACGCTGA
>CAKRJK010000281.1 GCA_934351705.1 uncultured Lachnospiraceae bacterium | reverse complement strand
TCTTTGGAACATGCTTTTTGTATTGTTAAGCAATATTCCGATGATTATGTCTTATGTCGATGTCCGTCATCCTGATGCGACATTCTGGGTGCTGTGGATTATCGGACTCTTGCTGACCAGCCTTCCGGTTACGGGAGTTGCAGCGTTAGTCGGAACATTTTTGGCGTTGATTTTGTCGAGTGTCAAAAACAGCAATATGATTCATTCGATTATCACATTAAGCGTTTTTGTGGCAGTATCGGCAGTAGTGCTGAACATCGGAAACGGATTCGGAAAAGTACTTGGAAACGGTCAGAATGTAGAGCATATGATTTCTGTTATCGTAGGTAATTACAAGCTGGGTTATTTTTATCAGCATGGAATTATGGGACGAGAAACGGGATGGCTGTTTTTGTTCATTCTGATTTCTGTGATCTGGAATCTGTTGTTTGTATTCTTTATGAGTATGTCTTATGAGGAGGTAATCCTTGCGTTGCGGGCACCGAAGTTTTACCGCAGTTTCTCTTACGGCACACAGACACAGACAGAGATGCAAAAATCATTATTCAAAAAAGAATTACAGCAGTGGCTTCATTCAAGATCCTATATGCTCAGTACGTTGATGGGAGTTTTGTTTGCCGTTATCTTCTCGGTATTCTTCCTTATCAAAGGACCGCAGGATCTGTTTGCGGAATACGGTGTCATGAAATATTATGACACGATCAAGAATGCAATACCGTTTCTTCTGGCAACCTTTGCGGCAGCAAGTTGTACAACCTACTGCGCAATGTCAATGGAGGGACGCAGACATTGGATTATGGAAACAATGCCAATGGATGAAACCTTGATCAAAAAGAGCAAATGGAAGTTAAATGTCGTAACTGTGTTACCACCGATCGTGTTGGCCAGCATTCTTCTGGCAATTGCATTCAGAGTCAGCGCATTACAATGGATTTTATATCTTGTCGTGCCTGCGGCATATACGATTGTGAGCGCATGGTGGGGACTTTTCATAGACACACGGTTTGCAGATTATTCCAGTGAATCGGAGAACCAGATACTTCGCGGAAATACCTCTTTCTTTGCAGGATTTATTCCGGGCGTGGTACTTCCGTTAGTGATCATGATGCTTATCATAGCGTAGAGAATCTAGTATGGAAGATTTTATAAAACAAATAGTGATATGAGTAAATGAAGAACTCCGACTGTCAACCGGCAGTCGGAGTTTTTAATGCAAAGTGTCTTTTTACCGAAATGAAAATGTGAACAGCAAAAACCAATCCGATAAGCGGACGGAAACTGTATCAGAAAAGAGCAATAAAAAAGCTCTTATAAAAAAGAGCCTTATAAACGGGGAGTACCGCTCGAATTCAAAGAACCCGAGCGGTATGAGTTATGAAAAATTATATTAGCCTTAGCTAGTACATTGTTACTATATTATACAGATATGAACAGAATATGAATGAAATGTGAACAAAATGTGAAATGAAGAAATTCTTAAAATTTTACAAATTCTAAAAAAACACTTTAAAAACGTACAAGCATTGTATATAATATAAACAAGTATGGAAAAATATGTACGAATGGCTTTTCCTATATGTTCTATATAGGAAGAAAATGGAAAAGATAAGTAATATTTTACATTTATTATCACATATATGGTAGGAAGAAACAGAAAGGAGAAACATACAGATGGTTTCAACAGATATCGGAATTGATTTAGGTACAGCGAGTATATTAGTATATATCAAAGGAAAAGGCGTCGTTCTCAAAGAGCCGTCAGTTGTAGCCTTTGACCGTGACACGAACAAGATCAAAGCAATCGGTGAAGAAGCAAGACTGATGCTTGGAAGAACACCGGGCAATATCGTGGCGGTAAGACCACTTCGTCAGGGCGTTATTTCTGATTATACCGTTACCGAGAAAATGATTAAATACTTTATTCAGAAGGCAATCGGTAAGAAGAGTTTCCGAAAACCGCGTATTTCCGTATGTGTTCCAAGCGGAGTTACAGAGGTAGAGAAGAAAGCGGTAGAAGATGCAACCTATCAGGCAGGAGCCAGAGAGGTATCTATTATAGAAGAGCCAATCGCAGCAGCAATCGGAGCAGGCATTGACATTGCAAGACCGTGCGGAAATATGATTGTAGATATCGGAGGAGGAACAGCAGATATTGCGGTTATCTCTTTGGGAGGTTCCGTAGTCAGCACCTCTATCAAAATTGCAGGAGATGATTTTGACGAGGCAATCGTCCGTTATATGAGAAAGAAGCACAATCTTTTGATCGGTGAGAGAACTGCGGAAGATATTAAGATTAAGATTGGAACCTGTTTCCCACTGGCACAGTCTGAGACAATGGATGTCCGCGGACGTAACCTGGTAACAGGACTTCCGAAAACAGTTCAGGTAAGTTCAGAAGAGACAGAAGAAGCATTGAGAGAGGCAACCTTACAGATTGTAGAAGCAGTTCACAGCGTGTTGGAGAAAACTCCGCCAGAGTTGGCTGCCGACGTTGCAGACAGAGGAATTG
>CAKRJK010000280.1 GCA_934351705.1 uncultured Lachnospiraceae bacterium | reverse complement strand
CTGCAGGAATTCATCTCCCGCTTCTCCGCAAACGCTTCCAAATCCAAACAGGCTACTTCCAGAAAGAAAGCATTGGAAAAAATTGAGTTGGATGAAATCAAACCGTCCAGCAGAAAATATCCGTACATTGACTTTAGACCGGAACGTGAAATCGGAAATGAGGTTCTTGCAGTCGAGGGACTCAGCAAGACGATTGACGGTGTCAAAGTCTTAGACAACATTTCCTTTATCGTCGGTCATGATGACAAGATTGCTTTTGTCGGCGGAAATGAATTTGCAAAGACTGTACTGTTTAAAATTTTAGCCGGAGAAATGGAGCCGGATGAGGGTACTTACCACTGGGGCGTTACCACCTCCCAATCCTATTTCCCGAAAGACAATACGGAAATCTTTGATACGGATCTGATTATCGTTGACTGGCTGACACAGTTTTCTGAGATTAAAGATGCGACTTACGTGCGAGGTTTCTTGGGCAGAATGTTATTTGCCGGTGAGGACGGTGTCAAGAAGATGCGTGTATTATCCGGTGGTGAGAAAGTACGTGTACTGCTCTCCCGCATGATGATTGAAGCATCAAACGTATTGATCTTAGATGAGCCGACTGACCATCTGGACATGGAATCCATCACCGCTTTGAACAACGGACTGATCAAGTTCCCGGGCGTTATCTTATTCGCCTCCAGAGATCATCAGATTGTACAGACCACCGCAAACCGTATTATGGAAATTCTTCCGAACGGTACGATGATCGATAAAATCACAACCTACGACGAATACCTCGAAAACGATGAGATGGCAAGAAAACGTCAGGTTTACTCCATGTCGGCAGATGATGAGGCAGATAATTAAAAACAGATTTTTAACAGATTCTTGGAAGTCCTTCTCCCTGAAGGATTTCCAATTTTCTTTTTCCACCTAATTTTGTTTTTAAAATCAGGCTTTTTCTCTCGCTTTCCTCTGCATTCTTATCCACACTTCCTATGATGGCGGCATGTTCTCCGTATTTGGAATTTCGGATGATCTCCAATGCCTTTTGTGCATCTTCCTTTGCGACAAAAGCGACCATTTTTCCCTCGTTTCCCATATAGAGCGGATCTAATCCGAGCAGACCGCAAAAATCTTTTACCTGTGGATGTATCGGAAGTTGTTCCTCCTCTATTTCGATTCTGGCATCGGAGGCTTGTGCAAGTTCTTTTAATACCGTGGCGAGTCCGCCTCTTGTGACATCACGCATGGTGTGTACTCTGATTTTATTTTGCAGCAGATTGCACACCATCCCGTTAAGCGGTGCGTTATCACTTTGGATGTCATTTTCGATTTCCAGCCGGCTGCTTAAGATTGCGGCATGGTGATCCCCTAAATATCCCGACACGATCACCGCGTCCTCATGCTGTGCCTGTGCTGCACAGATGTCACATTCCTCTTCGACAAATCCCACCCCTGTCGTATTGACAAAGATTCCTCCGTTCCCCTCTACCACTTTGGTATCGCCGGCAACAATCGCAATCCCCGCCTCCTTCGCGGTCTTTGCCATGGAGGACACAAGATGTTTTAAAAGCTGTGTGTCCGCTCCTTCCTGCAGGATAAATCCGCAGGTTAAATATTTCGGAACCGCACCACGCATTAACAGATCGTTGACCGTTCCGCAGACTGCCAGACGTCCGATGTCTCCGCCCGGAAATTCCAAAGGTGTGACTACAAAGCTATCTGTCGTAATCGCAATCTTTTGATTGCCGCATACAACCGCACTGTCCTCCATCCGATCTAAGATCTCATTGGAGAATTCTTTTGCAAAGACTTCCTGAATCAGTTTTCCGGTTGCCGCTCCTCCGCTTCCGTGTTCCATCGTAATTTTCATGTTTGCCTCTTTTCCTTATCGGTTTCTATATTTTTGATAACAGCTTCCCTCAAAAGACACCATGCAGGCACCCTGAGGATTGTTCGGTGTACAGATCTTTCCAAACAAAGGACACTGCTCTGATTCCATCTCACCGATTAAAATCTTATCACAGCAGCAGCCGTTTTTTGTCTTTTTGTCTGCCTTCAAATCATAACTTCCCGCATCATACCGGCGGTATTCTTCGCGTAAGACCAGACCGGAATCCTCGATCTCCCCGATTCCACGCCAGACTGCTGCGGCTGGCTCAAAATAGGTTCCGATTTTCTCTTGTGCTATGACATTTCCTCTGCCCGTAACCGCTCTCGGATAAAAATTTTTCACTCCGCCGTTTTGATCTGCCATCTGTACCAGAGCATGAATGGCAAGCAGTAATTCCTCTGCCTCGAACCCTGCCACCACAAACGGTTTTTTATACTCCTTAGCCAACGGCAAAAATGAATCGCTCCCGGTTATGACCGCCACATGTCCCGGTGCGAGAAATCCGTCAATCTTTTTATTTCTTTCACACAAAAAGCGGATTGCCTGCGGCATGGTTTTTAGGGATGTTAAAAATTTCACATTCTCAATGTGTTGTTCCTGCAATTCCTCCAGCAGCAGTGCATAGGTCGGCACGGTCGTCTCAAATC
>CAKRJK010000279.1 GCA_934351705.1 uncultured Lachnospiraceae bacterium | reverse complement strand
TGATAACGACATCAGCCTTGAAAACAAAAGCTGGAGCGCTAATATCGGCGTTAAAGACAAGCCGTTTTGCGGTACATTTGACGGACAGGGACATGTGATAAAAGATTATTCCCTTGCTATGTCGGACGAATTATCATACGGTTTGTTCGGTGTGGTTTCCGGTGATGCGGTAATCAAAGATGTCGGTATTGAAAACGTAAGCGCAACCGCTTCAACGTGGACAAACGCAATAGGCGGTCTTGCCGGCGAACTTAACGGAAACGCAACGGTTGAAAGCTGCTATGCAAAAAGCGTAAAAATAGACGCCACCACAACTTACGGATATGCAAAGCGTGGCGGCGGTCTTATCGGTCTTGTTGACGGCAGCGGTGTCAATGTTAAAAACTGCTATTCGGTAGATTGCGGCATGGACGATTCTATGGTAGACGAAGACGGCGGAGTTATCGGCGGCGTACATTCTGTTAATGAAATTTTAAACTGTTATGCAGATACCTTGCTGACACGCTGCAAGGAAGAAAGTCTGAAGGATAAGGTTATAAATTCATATTATACAGAAAGTCCTCACTGGCCCTCAGAGAACTATGCCGGTACAAGAATCTCAAAAAGTCAGCTCAGAGCAAAGGCCTCTGATTTAGGCGAGGCTTATACTGATGACAGTGCAGATGTAAACGGCGGCTATCCGATTTTGCTGTGGCAAAAGGATTCAAGAACCGAAGCCGGTGATGCAGTAATTGTATCATCTTCGCTGCAGGATGCGTCAGATGTGGATTTAATAGGAACAGAATCAGAAATATATTTTGATAAGTTTCTTGATAAAACCACAATAACAGCTGAAAACATAATTGTAAATCCGGCAGCGCAGTTTACAGTAACTCCGGGCAGCGAAACACGCACCGATTATTTTACGATTGCGTTTGACGGACTTGATATTGACACGGAATATACAATAACATTTGCAGACGGTCTTAAAACTGCTGCAGGCTCGTCCGTAATGACAGGCGAAAGAATTTCTTTCCATACTGTAAAGACTATGCCTGAATTTAAGGTTATGAAAACAGTTCCGGAGGATAATGCAACTGATATACAGACAAATGATGTTGTTGTTACGGCGACATTTAACGATAAAATTGATTTTTCGGCATTGACAAATGCTGCGGTTTTGGTTGAGCCGTCAGCTGAGTTTGATATAGCAAAGGGCAATGCGGATAATGAAATAAAGCTCAGCTTTAAAGAGGAACTTAAAGCCAACACAAGTTATACAATACTTTTCAGAAACAGCATATTGTCTGTATCGGGTTCTGCATTGGTTGAGAAAACAATTCAGTTTAAAACTGCAAAGGGCTTCTCTAATCTGGTAGAAAACGGCAATATGGAAAGTACAAACAAGCTTTCTGTCTTTGATGATAAAAATAATAACGGAAACATAATGTTTGCGGATGAATCCGAATTAAAAGGAACCAAGAACAATGTAATGAAGTTCAGTCCGGCATGGAGCGACCAGCCTGTTATAACTAAAACTGTTATTCAGAAATCCGGTACATACAGAATGTCGGCATGGATAAAATCAGAGGAAACCCAGGAGGTTGCACTTTCAGTCTGGTGCGGCGGAGATAACTGGGATACAAGAAAGACTACAGTTGAGGCAAACAAATGGCAATATATTTCAGAAGAATTTGTCATAGCTGAAAATCTCCCTGAGGAGATATCGGTTCGTTCTATCGGCGGTAAGGTGATGTATATTGACGACTGGAGCATTTATGAGGTAGGTCTTACGCCGGACCGCGCTCCGATACTGGCTTCATCCGATATTGCAGACGGTGAAACAGAGGTATCAACACTTGCACCGGAGCTTAATTTAAAATTTGATTCTCCTGTAAGATTTGATACATTGATAAGCGGAATTACAATGACGCCGTCAAACAAAATCGAAAAGGTTTTATTTGATACCGATGATACCACAAAGTGTACAATAATGTTCGGCAATCTTGACCCAAGCACTCAGTATACACTTAATCTCAGCGGAGTAAAGAACTTCAGAGGAGCCTCTCTTGGCGGAAATAAGACCTTAAGCTTTACAACAGTAAAGGTAAACGATACAGCCGCAAAGGTAGTATCAACTGTGCCGGGCGACGGACAGACGGGCGTTTCAAGCAAGGATACCCGTATAGAGATTGTATTTGATTCTCCCATGAATCCCGATACAATATCTCAGATTACGGTCAGCCCGGATGCCGGTGCAAAGGTTGCGCTGGATTCAAAAGATATTAAAAAGTGCATAATCACTTTGGACAACAGCAAGGTTAAAAAAGAACAGAAATATACTGTTTCCGTACCGGAAAGCGTTACCACAATCAACGGTCAGAAGGCAGAGCCTTATACCTTCAGCTTTACAACAAACACTACTGCAGAACTTGTAGAGCAGGTAAATGCCGCCCTCGGTGACAAGGACAAGATGAAGGCTGCGATTGAAACTGTTTATCCGGAAATGGAAGCTATCGAAACATATGACTATATCAAAAATAATCTGTCCGGTAAGCTG
>CAKRJK010000278.1 GCA_934351705.1 uncultured Lachnospiraceae bacterium | reverse complement strand
ATGTCATATAGATTGTTTCCCAGAAACCTTGAATGATCATATTAGTTATTTCTGCTGAAAACATCTTCATCCACCTCCTCTACGCTCAGTCTTCTGTCTTTTAAGTACTGTATCATCTTGCTTGCCGTATCCTGGTCTTCCGGCAACTGGAGAATCATTTCTCCTGCCGCTTGTCCGTTTAAATCTCTTGTATTTGCATACATGATATTGACCGGCATCTTAAACTGTAGTGTCATATTACCGATGACCGGTTCATAGGAAGAATTTTCTCTGAACACGATTCGGATATAATGTTTTCCCTGCATCAAATCGACAGTGTTGACATTTCCGAGAATCAGTTTCTTTGCCTGTGCGGATTTCGGTGCCGCAAAAATCTCATCGACCTTTCCTGTCTCAACCAGATTTCCGTTATCGAGAATGGCTACTCTGTCACAGATTTCCTGTACTACGCTCATCTCATGGGTAACTACCACAATGGTGATTCCCAAATCCCTGTTAATCTGTTTCAACAATTCCAAAACTGCTTTGGTGGTCTGCGGATCTAATGCACTGGTTGCCTCATCACAGAGCAGAATCTTTGGATTGTTTGCGATTGCTCTCGCAATGGCTACCCTCTGTTTCTGTCCGCCTGACAGTTGGGAAGGATATGCTTTTTCCTTATCCTCAAGTCCTACAACCTTCAGAAGCTCTCTTGCTCTTTCCTTTGCTTCTTTATCCTTTACACCTGCAATCTTCAAAGAAAAGCATACATTATCTAATACATTCTTTTGCATTAACAGATTGAAATGCTGGAAAATCATTCCGATATCCTTGCGAACTTCACGCAGCTCCCTTTCGGAACATTCTGCAAGATTCTGTCCGTCAATCAAAACCTCACCGCTTGTCGGATGTTCCAAATAGTTGATGGAGCGGATAAAGGTACTCTTTCCCGCACCGGACATTCCGATAATACCAAAGATGTCGCCTTTTTCAATGTGGAGACTGACATTACTCAGTCCTTGAATGTTTCCGGCTTTGGTATGAAATTCTTTGCTTACATTCTGAAACCTTATCAATTTCTTTCTCTCCTTCACTACAAAATTCATTATAACGACTTTTTCTGAAAAGTGTTAATATATATATCTATCAGCCTGTTATAGTTTTTTACTATAACACATTCTGCCTGTATTTTTCAATCTCTTCCAAATACATTTCTCCCAAAAAGCTGAGAGGTACGCCCTTTCTGGAAACATACCCAATCGTCATCTCCTCGTCGGAGTCGAGCGGAATGGCACAGTAATCTCTGCCGTTTAAGTCTTCGCAGATAATTCCCGAACAAAGCGTATACGCATTGAGCCCCACCATAAGATTAAGCATGGTCGCTCTGTCGTTTGCCTTGATGATCCGCTTGTAATCATAAGTGCTTAACACTTCTTCCGCAAAATAAAATGCATTATTACTTCCCTGTTCAAAGGAAAGACAAGGATATTCCTCCAAATCTTTCATCGTAATATGACTCTTTTTTGCCAGCGGGTTACCTTTCCACAGATAAACATAGGTTTTGCAGGAAAACAGTTTTGTGAATTCCAGATTGTTCTCCCGGAAAATCTTTTGCAGCATTTTGCTGTTAAATTCATTCAGGTACAGGATTCCGATTTCACTTTGGAAGGTCTTGACATCCTGTATAATATCAAATGTTTTTGTCTCCCTCACCGCACACTCGTACTCGTCCATGCCGATTTTTTTTACCAATTCCACAAAGGCTTTGACTGCAAACGTGTAGTGCTGTGTGGATACGTTGAATTTCTTCTTAATCTCTTTCTTGTCCACGTAACGGTCTTCCAACAGACTGTACTGCTCTACCACCTGCCTTGCATAACTGATAAATTCCAGTCCGTCGGGTGTCGGCACAACCCCTCTGTTGGTTCTGATAAAAAGTTCTACACCGATTTCCTCCTCCAAGTCCCGGATGGCGCTCGACAGACTCGGCTGTGAAATGAACAATTTTTTTGCCGCCTCGTTCATAGACGGGCTGTCTACTACGGTGATTGCATATTTTAATTGTTGTAATGTCATGGGAGGGGGACCTCGCTTTCTTGTTTTATAGTCCGCAGTGCAGGTCCGAAAAATCGGGGATTTTTCGGACTGTCGGGCATTCGCCCTATCAATAGTAATAAACAGAAAATGCTTTGTGCTAGCACAGCATTTTCTGTTCATCACTATTGGCACTGCTCATTGCTGCACACATTATACCATGATTGCAGAGCAATCACAGTCGCTCCGCTATGGATGCCATTCGGCGGGTATAATATCTTACGATATTATACCATACACCCCCATACAATAAAATAAGGGGTGTTGTAAAAGGAATGATTTTGGGTAAAATCTCCTTTTTGCAACAACCCTTTTCTTCTTTAACGGTTTTGTTTATGCACTTTTTTGCGTAGCAATACGACAACTGCTCCGATCGCAAACGGCAATACAAAGGTTGCAAACCGATATAAAAGTGCTACCGAACCCGCTTCTCCGGTTCCTACGATGACGGACAGCAGCATTGTCAAAAC
>CAKRJK010000277.1 GCA_934351705.1 uncultured Lachnospiraceae bacterium | reverse complement strand
CGCAAGCGTCAGATATTCCAGACCGACATCAACCAAGAAGCCGACTCTCGCTTTAATCTCTTTGATAATTTGTTTTCCGATTAGTTCCTGCTGTTCTGTTAATTTTAATTCTTCAAAAAACTGCTGCAATTTACGGATAGACAGAGTGGTCACTTCGTGGATATTCTTATCTCCCACAGTTACCGCCAGAGATTCCCTTTTCAATCTCTGACCTTTGCAGACTTTACACGGTGTAATCCGCATAAAGGTCTCGTATTCCTGTTTCATAGTCTCGGAACCGGTCTCCCGGTAACGCCGTTCCACATTTTTTATTAAGCCTTCAAACGTGATGTCATACACACCTTCTCCACGCTGTCCGCGATAGTAAACCTTGACACTTTTTCCGTTCGTGCCATGGAGAAACATATCCCGGATGTCCTGTGGCAAATCCTGATATGGTGTGTTCAGATCAAACTCGTATTCTTTTGCCAGTGCCTTTAAAATGGCATAGGTAAAACTTTTCGGATCGGTGCTTGACTGCCAGCCAAGAACCTGTACCGCTCCCTCAGCCAGAGACAGACTCTTGTCGGGAATCATCAGATCCTCGTCAAATTCCATCTTGTATCCAAGCCCGAAACACTCCGGGCAGGCGCCGAACGGATTGTTAAAAGAAAAGCTGCGCGGTTCTATCTCGTCAATACTGATTTCGCAGTCAGGGCAGGAAAAACTCTGTGAAAACTGGATCGGTTCGCCCCCGATCACATCCACAGTCATCAAGCCGTTTGCCAGATCCAGAACATTTTCTATGGAGTCTGTCAGACGCTTTTCAATTCCCTCTTTTACCACAAGACGATCCACCACGATTTCGAGATTGTGCTTGATATTTTTGTCCAGTACAATATCCTCGGTGAGTTCGTACATATTGCCGTCTACCTGCACTCTCACATAGCCGCTTCTCTTTGCCTTTTCAAAGAGCTTCTGGTGCATTCCTTTTCTTCCCCGGACCACCGGTGCCAACAACTGAATCTTTGTTCTTTCCGGCAATTCCATAATCTGATCAACCATCTGGTCTACGGTCTGCTTTTTGATCTCTTTGCCGCAATTCGGACAATGTGGAATTCCGACTCTGGCATAAAGCAGACGCAGATAGTCATAAATCTCCGTTACGGTTCCGACAGTGGAACGCGGGTTTTTGTTTGTGGATTTCTGGTCGATTGAAATCGCTGGCGAAAGCCCTTCGATACTCTCTACGTTCGGTTTTTCCATCTGACCTAAAAATTGTCTTGCATACGAAGACAGCGACTCCATATAACGTCTCTGCCCTTCCGCATAAATCGTATCAAAGGCGAGCGAGGATTTACCGGAACCGCTCAGTCCCGTCAATACTACAAATTCATTTCTAGGAATCTCCAAATCTATATTTTTCAAATTATGTTCATTCGCACCGCGAATCTTGATGTACTTGCGTTCTTTCATATTTCCTCCGTTTTTCGTCCTCCGTACACTTATTCATTCCCTTTTATCTCTTCTATCATTCTGCGAAGGTCTAACATCTTATCTCTTAATTCTGCCGCCGCTTCAAAATTCAGATCTGCCGCCGCACGGTTCATCTGTTTCTTCACATCTTTGATCAATTTTTCCAATTCTTCTCTGCTCATGGATTCCGGATCTTTTGAGAATTCCATCTCTTCTTTTGCTACCTTTTTGGAAATGCTGATCAGATCACGGACAGACTTCTCAATCGTCTTCGGGGTAATCCCGTGTTCTTTATTATATGCTTCCTGAATTGCTCTTCGCCGCTTTGTCTCGTCGAGTGCCAGCCGCATGGAATCGGTAATCGTATCCGCATACATAATGACATGTCCGTCCTGGTTTCTTGCGGCACGTCCGATTGTCTGGATCAGCGATGTATGGGAACGCAGGAACCCTTCTTTGTCCGCATCAAGAATGGCAACTAACGTGATCTCCGGTATATCCAGTCCCTCCCGCAGCAGGTTGATTCCCACCAGCACATCAAACACATCCAGACGCAGATCTCTGATAATCTCCGCTCTTTCCAATGTGTCTATGTCGGAGTGCAGATATTTGACACGAATGCCAACCTCCCGCATATAATCCGTCAAATCTTCTGCCATTCGTTTTGTCAGCGTTGTGATCAGCACTTTGTTGTGATTTGCCGTTTCTTTCTTCACTTCCGAAAGCAGGTCATCTATCTGTCCTTCCACCGGACGGACATCAACCTCAGGGTCCAACAGTCCGGTCGGTCGTATAATCTGCTCGGTACGGAGAAGTTCGTGCTCATCTTCATAAACATTCGGCGTTGCCGATACAAACATCATCTGGTCGATCTTGCTCTCAAATTCTTCAAAATTCAACGGTCTGTTGTCTTTTGCGGACGGCAGACGGAATCCGTAATCCACCAGCGTGGATTTACGTGCCTGATCTCCCGCATACATTCCGCGGATCTGTGGGATTGTGATGTGGGATTCATCTACAATCAATAAAAAATCATCGTTAAAATAATATTCTCGCGCTAAATTATAATTTCCTTCCCAAGCTTCTTGATTTTTTTGACAATA
>CAKRJK010000276.1 GCA_934351705.1 uncultured Lachnospiraceae bacterium | reverse complement strand
GCGTTTTCTTCAATACATCCATTACTTGTCACCTCCACAATGTCCGCATCCGCCATGATGGGTATCCCCTTCTTTGAGCTTTAACATTGCTCTGCCTTCTTCGGTTTTGTAAATCTGCTGTCTCTTCATAGCCTGATCAAAGTCTACCAGATGACCGTCAAATTCCGGTCCGTCTACACAGGCAAACTTCACTTCGTCTCCAACGGTCAGACGACAGGCACCGCACATTCCGGTTCCGTCTACCATAATCGGATTCATGGATACGATCGTCGGTATCTCTAATTTCTTTGTCAAAAGACAGACAAATTTCATCATGATCATCGGTCCGATTGCAACGCAGACATCATACTGTTTGCCCTCGTTTACCAGATCTTCTATCACTGTGGTTACCATACCGGAACGTCCGTATGTACCGTCATCTGTGGTTACATACAGATTGCCCGCAACGGCTTCCATTTCTTTTTCCAAAATCAGCATGTCCTTGGTCTTAGAGCCGACGATAACGTCTACCTCTACCCCATGCTCATGCAGCCACTTTACCTGTGGATATACCGGTGCTGCCCCCACGCCGCCGGCAACAAAGAGAATTTTTTTCTTCTTGAGTTCCTCTATGTCTTCTTCGCAAAATTCGGACGGACATCCCAGCGGTCCGACAAAATCGCGGAATGCGTCTCCTTCTTCTAATGCTGTCATCTTCTCTGTGGAAGCTCCCACTACCTGAAATACAATGGTAACGGTTCCTGCCTCTTTGTCGTAGTCACAGATGGTCAAAGGGATTCTCTCGCCCTCCTCATCCATCTTTACAATAATAAATTGTCCCGGCAGACAGGATTTTGCCACTCTCGGAGCTTTTACATCCATCAGATAGATTTTATCTGCCAACTGTTCCTTTTTTATAATCGGATACATTGTTTTCCTCCCATTCATTATCTACTCTGTAAGATTTTTATTATCAACTTACGGTTCTATCATACTAAATCTAACTGCGAAACGCAATAGAATTTTACTTGACAGAATCTACGATTATGACCAAGTTTTTCCTTTTTCGGCGTAGTGATTCGGGTGTCAAAGGGATTGGCCTAAGCTGCCGTCTCTGTGTGCCGCATTTGGTATTTTGATTTTATGAATTTCGTAGGAACTTAGATGTTCTTAAATTTTGTTCCCAATCAGCAACTTCCGTACACGGATGTACGGAAGAGATGCAGCCGAGCCCGGATGGCGAGTCTGCATCGGTTGCGTCCGACTCAAAAAAATTGAAAACAAAATTTCTAGAACATCTTAGTTCCGAAGAATCAATAAAATTAAAACACCAAATGCGGCACACAGAGACGGCAGCTTACGTCAATCCCTTTGACACCCGAATTTATTATAGAACGATTTTTAATTTCCGCATTCAATACTTATTTCATTAAAGGTTTTGAGAATATCGTCTACTTCCATATTCTCTTTGTCGATTCCCGCCTTATCTATGATGGCATTTCCCTGATGCATCATGATCAGACGGTCTCCGTATTCAATCGCATATCGGAGGTTATGTGTGACCATAATGGTTGTGACTTTCTTCTCCTTTACGATTTTATCCGTCAGCTCCATCACGATTTCTGCGGTCTTTGGGTCCAGTGCTGCGGTATGTTCATCCAGAATCAGGAATTCGATTGGATTCATTGTTGCCATTAAGAGTGCTAACGTCTGCCGCTGTCCTCCCGAGAGGGAACCCACTTTTGTCTCCATCTGATTTTCCAAGCCGAGGTTTAAGTCACGCAGCATTTCGCGGTAGTATTCCGCTCTTGCTTTATTGACACCTCTGCCGAGTCCGTACCCTTTTCCTTTGTTGTCCGCAATCGACATGTTTTCCAGAATCGTCATGCTCGGACACGTTCCCTTTGCAGGATCCTGATAAACTCTTCCGATACTGCGGTGGCGGATGTAATCTCTTTTATTGACAATGTCCGTTCCGTTGACCATGATTGCACCGGAATCCACCGGTATCGTACCGCAGATGATATTAAGCATGGAGGTTTTTCCCGAACCGTTGCTTCCCACAACTGCGACAAATTCACCGTCCTGAATGGTCAGGTTAAAGTTTTCAAACAGGCACAGTTCATTGACTGTTCCCGGATTATAGTTTTTATTAATATTTCTAAGCTCCAGCATTGTTTTTCACCTTCTTTTTTCTGTCTCTGCTGACTACTAAGATCAACAGGAATAATGTTGCGGTAATAAATTTCAAATCGGTGGACTGTAAGCCCAGACTGATTGCGATTGCCACACATGCTTTATACAATACGGAACCGATGACTACGCTGGTCGTCACTCTCCAGAACGTAACCTTTTTGAATAAGCTCGTTCCGATGATTACGCTTGCCAGACCGATGACTACCGTTCCCGTACCCATAGAAACATCGAAATATCTCTGCTGCTGTGTGTAGATACAGCCGCTTAAGGTTACCAGTCCGTTTGCGATGGCAAGACCGATGATCTTGATCAGCCCCTTGTCAACGCCCATCGAGGTGACGATGGTATCGTTATCTCCGACTGCCCTTAACAGAAATCCCGATTTTGTACTCATGTAC
>CAKRJK010000275.1 GCA_934351705.1 uncultured Lachnospiraceae bacterium | reverse complement strand
GCCTGTGCCTGGGCTTTCACTTCTGCTGATACCGTAAAATCTCCGCTTGCAAGGAATGACCACATATCATCTGCTTTTCCGATCGTGATACCCTGCTGCTGCATCATCTGCTGTACCAGACTGCGCATCTGTGCGGTTCTCTGCTCTGCATCTGACTGCAATTTCTGGATCAACGCCTGATTGTCTACTTTATAATTATCTTTTGTCTTCGCTGCCTCGGTCTTTTCATAGACTGCCGCTACATCTTTTTTGTAAGATGCCTCCGCATTGACTTCCGTATTATCCTTTTTTACCTTTGTACTGCTTGTATAGCTTGTACTAGAGGCATATGCTGCTGTTACGTTACTGATTGTTGTACTCATATCCATCCCTCCATGGTTGTATTAGATTAGAAGCTCCGCTTTCTTATTATCTATATCGGAGTTTTTTTAGAATACTTTATACTTTGATACCAATTTCTTATTCTGTCCATTCTCTGACCAGTGCAATCTCTCTTTGGTATCCCGCATCATCATTCGGCGTCTCTAAGATAAACGGCAAACCCTGTAATTTTTCGTGCGTGGCGATCCGCCTGAGTGCCTCGAATCCGATACATCCCTCTCCCAGCTTTGCATGACGGTCTTTGTGGCTTCCGCACTCATTCATGCTGTCATTGAAATGAACCGCCTTTAGACGCTCCAGTCCCAGCACACGGTCAAACTCGTCCAACACCTCATCAAGATGATCGACAATGTCATATCCCGCATCCCACACATGACAGGTATCCAGACAGACTCCGATCTTTTCCCGGTGTTCTACACCTTCTAATATCTCTTTCAGCTCGTCAAAATTTCTTCCGACCTCACTGCCTTTTCCCGCCATCGTCTCAAGAAGAATGGTTGTGGTCTGTTCCGGTGTGATGACGTGATTGAGCAGCTCACATATCTTTTGTATGCCGATCTTCGCCCCCTGCCCTACATGGGAACCCGGATGAAAATTGTAGTATTGATGGGGCGTAAACTCCATTCTTTTTAGATCATCCGCAAACATCCGAAATGCCAGATCACGAATATCCTCTTTGGCGGCACAGGCATTCATGGTGTACGGTGCATGTGCTACGATTTTTCCAAACTGCTGCTCCTTTGCGATTTGTAAGTATTTGTCCACATCCGCTATTTGAATCTCTTTGGCTTTTCCTCCTCTGGGGTTTCTGGTGAAAAAGGCAAAGGTATTTGCTCCTAATTTTACCGCCTGCTTTCCCATTGCCTCATAACCTTTTGCGGAGGAGATATGACTTCCTATATACATATCCGACTCTCTTTTCCTTTTTCTTTGATTTTATCATATATCGTTTCCTTTGCCTAGTTTTATGCATATGATAATAAAAAGTAAGAGGTTTTTATGATGTATGTTTATGTTGGAATTGTTTTAATCATCTGTGTACTGTTGACGACACTTTACGTTCTCAGACGAAACCGCATCATCCAAAAAATCACTGCGATGTCTCATACCCGCAAATGTTGTATGATAGAAAATCTGGTTTATCCGTTTGGCTATACTTACGAACCTGAGAGCGACATTTTTTCTTCCGCTTTGAACGCATGGCAGAAACGCTTCGGTTACACTTCTCTCTATGATAAGAGTGCTTCGCATTTTCAAATGATCTTTCATGCACTCCCTATCTATTTTGATTACCGGGGCTGCACCTGGCTGATTGAATTCTGGAAAGGTCAGTATGGCATTCACACCGGAGCGGAAGTCGGTCTTTATAAATGCGATCGCATTTTGGATAAATCCGAATATGAAACGGCTGTTTTTTCTGCTGTTTCAAAAGAGGAAATGCTTCCTCTGTCTTTGGAATTGGTAGAACATGAGCAGCTGCTTGCCCATCTTTCGAAACGGCACTGGTGGCTGACTGTTTTTTGTACCGGACATTTCGCCCGACCGGAGGATCTGACTTTGAACACCTCCATTACGTTTCGTGATGCCGAAATGATGAATGCTTTTGTTGAGGCATTGAGCCTTACGCTCGGTGACGGCTGCAATATTTTTGTCTGCGGATTGACCGTGTGTTTTTCCTTCTGTGATAAGACACCTTGTGAACATGAGCTTGCCCTCCGGCTTAATCATCTGCTCTGCCGCCTGTTCCTATGGTATACCAGAGCCTTTGATTCCGCTTTGGACCGTGTGCTTTATCTGTTTGAGTCGCTTCCGCCTGTATTTCACCGCGTCCTGCAGATCCGCCGCTATAAGAAAGGAAGATTTTGACATGAAGACCGCCTCAAAAAGAATTGATCAGGCATTTACCCATGTACCTGTTCTTCCGCTTACGCCGAACAGCCGCTATGTTCTTTTCAGTGACTGTCACCGCGGAAACGGCAGTTCCAGTGATAACTTTTTGAAAAACCAAAATCTTTATTTTGCCGCTTTAAACTATTATTATGAGCATGGTTTCGGTTACATTGAGCTGGGCGACGGGGATGAACTTTGGGAAAACCGCAGTTTTTCATCTATTCAGGAGGTTCACAGCAACGTGTTTTGGCTGTTGTCCCGTTTTTATGACAAAGAGCGGCTTTGGCTGCTTTACGGAAACCAC
>CAKRJK010000274.1 GCA_934351705.1 uncultured Lachnospiraceae bacterium | reverse complement strand
TACTCGCCGATACCGTTTACTTTAATCTCTTTTTCTCCCTGGTTGATGCAATCCTCAGGATACTCTACGGTAAAATCTTTATTTTCCTCGAGATATTTGTCGGTACGCAGATCTTTGATCTTCGGCACCGGCTTATAATCACTTCCGCTGTATGCTTTGTCGGCAATCGCATCTGCCGTTACTTTTTTGGTAGCATCATCGGTATCGGAAATGTCCGCACAAATCTGGAAGTTTCCGACATTTGTGCCTTTGTAGTTACCGTCGTCTCTTGCTTCGATATGAACAATACCTTTCATACCGTGTGATTTCTCTGTCAACTCGACCTGGTCTACATCGGTATAGCTTACGATGTTGTAATCAATACCTTCCCGTAAAACATGTTCACCGTCTGTTACAACAACATTCGGTCTTGGCAAGGTTCCGAGTCCTGACCACCATTCATCTACCGTAACAGTGGCTTTTCCGATGTTTTTCTTCTCAATGTCAAAGTTCCAGATGATAGATCCGGTGTAATTTCCCGTACCATAGATGAATACCATCTTGTCTGTACCTACATTGGTGGTATTGTCAATGTTATCCTCTAAATAATTTAAGGTATAGTCCTGACCTTCTACCAACGGATTATTTCTAACCACGATAGATAATGACGGTTTGATCGGATCACCGGTATAAGTCCATGTCTTGGTTCCGGAAACGATATAGTCTTTATCTTTTCCTTCTTCCAAGTCGCTCAGATTGACCTGGTGAATGGTAAACTGCGTTGACGCCGTATCTCCGTAGTTATTGATTCCCGTTGCGGTTACCGTTGCAAATGTACTTCCGTCACTTGCATTGACATTGTTTTCATAACTTAATGTATAGTCTATCTTTTCTTTTAATGTGATTCCATTGACTGTAATCTCTACTTTCGGCTGGATTGCTTTGCCGGTGTAAACAAGATTATCCGCGTCAATAAGTTTCATTTCGCAGTTCTTGATACTCTGTCCTACGACATTATAGGTTACTACGACATTTCCGGTATAGTTTCCCATACCCTGTACACGAACCTTCTTCTCGCCCATGCTGGTCCAGTCATCTGAATCCACTGCTGTCACGGAAAAGTCTGTGTCCTTTGTCAACGGCTGTCCGTTATAGTAAACGCTGACAGGCGGTTCAATCGGCGAACCTGTGTATCCCACACTCTTTAAGCAGGTTACTGTCACGTCTTCATCGGTAATGTCTTTTGGCTCTACATAGTAGGAAAGCTGTACGCTGCCGCCGTAATTTCCCGTTCCTTCGATGGTAAGCGTTACCTTTCTTCCCTGGCTCTCATAAGAACCCCAGCTTGTTTTTATTGTGTAATCACTGTCCTGAACTAACACTGTGTCTCCGTCGTTCAAACTGAGTGTCGGTTCTGTGGTTGTTCCGTTATATTTCTGATTTGGCAGCTGATAGTCGGTGATGGCTGTTTTGCCGATTGTCGCATTGGTAATGCTTTTCGGCTTAATTGTAAACTTTAATTCTTTGCTTCCGTAGCAGTTACCGATTCCGGTAACGATTACGCTTGCTTCTCCTGCATTGACGTTATTCTGATATGTAACAATATAATCTGTGTTTAATCCCAGATAATCTCCAGAATCTAAATCCATGACTCTGACGGACGGTTTTTTCTCTGTTCCGTCATATATAATGTTGTCCACATTGGCATTCGATGCAAAGGTTACATTCGTTTCATTGATGTTACAGGATGATCCGCCTACTCTGTAAACAAATATGTCCTGACTGTACAGCCACGTATTCTCCTGTGCCTGAACAGCACTAATAGGCTCCTCAGCCTCCTGAGCAACCGCTTGATCTGCCTGTGCGTCTTCTCCTGTGTTTGTTTCGTCGGAAGCAATATCTGTCTGCATTCCCTGCAATCCCTGAACACTCTCCGCAGCCGCTCCTTCCGTCTCCTGAGCCGCCTCAGTCATATTGGTCGTGTCATCTTCCGCAGTCGCATGGATCGCTGCCCAGTTGACTCCTCCCGCAATCATACACGTACATAGTGTTAAGGCTATAATTTTTTTCAATACATCCTTGTACATATCATCACCCTTCCTATTCATTCTGTCCAAATCATATATATTTGCCGACACTTTCTCTTATATTGTATCGTCATAAATCCTAATTATATTTATATAATTATAGTATTTTTTTGTGTTTTTTTCAACATTTTCTTACAGGGTGAGCGGGTATCTGTGCAAAATATCCCACACGCAAAAAACTGCCACAGACGAATGACTTAAACGTGCAATGCTTTTCGCACATTCAAATCATTCTTTCTGTGACAGTTTTTGTATTTTTTACTCTTCGCTTCCGATAATGTCGATTGCTACCACTGCATCGTCCGGCACTTCTGCCATTTCCTCTGTGTCGGCAATTCCGCCATCTTCATAATCTGCGTAGTCTGCAAACTCATCATCAAAATCAAGGTCTGCAAACTGATTCAGATCTGAATCCAGCTTGATATCACGGTAACGTTTCATACCTGTACCTACCGGAAGTAATTTTCCGATCAATACATTTTCTTTCAATCCGATGAGCGGATCTACTTTTCCTTTGATTG
>CAKRJK010000273.1 GCA_934351705.1 uncultured Lachnospiraceae bacterium | reverse complement strand
GTGTCTGAACACGACTTCTATGAGTTATGAGAAATTAGTAGAAGTTGTTAAAAATTATATTGCAGTCTGCGGGAAATAGTCGATGGAGATAGAACGTAAATTTTTAATCAAAGAACTTCCGGGCGATTTGGAAAGTTATCCCTGCCGTCAGATTGAGCAGGGTTATCTTTCGACCGAGCCGGTAGTGAGAATCCGCAGGTCGGATGACAAATATATTCTGACTTACAAGGGCAAAGGCTTACTGGTACGCGAAGAATATAATCTGCCGCTCACGCAGGAAAGCTATGAACATTTGCGGGAGAAGGCAGACGGAATTTTGATTCAAAAGAAACGCTATCATATTCCGTACCGGGAAAAGTATACGATTGAACTGGATGTATTTGAGGGAGAACTTGCCCCCTTGCTGCTGGCAGAGGTTGAGTTTGAAACGGAGCAGGAGGCAAAGGAATTCCAGCCCCCGGCATGGTTCGGAGAAGATGTGACTTTCTCGGGAGAATACCAGAACAGTACATTAAGCCAAAAAAGAAGATAAACAAAAAACAGCACCAAATGTCAGTATAAGAACATTTGGTGCTGTTTTGTTATCGTAAGCGTTTTGCTTCAAATTGGATGCGTGTGCGTAAACACCGCTTTAGTTCCTGATAGCGGTCAAGTAATTCTCCGTCATCAATTACAAGATCCAACACAACTGCCATCGTATCGATCATATGGTTGTCCACGATGTCTTCCATAGACGAGACGATGCGGTAGCGTTCCTCGTCGGAGTCCGCGTCTAAAAATGCCATCAGGCTCGGATGAATGCCGTTGTCGGTATCGGCAGAATGTAAATCGGAATCGCTTGTATTTTCAGTGTCAATAGATTCTGTGGATTCCGTATCCGAAGGATCGGTCTGTGCTGCCTTTGCATTGCCAAGACGGTAGCATTCCACCTGCATATCCGTAATGCGTTCAAAACGATGTTGTTGTGCGGCATTCGGATATTTGGTGTGGTCGATTTCTTCTAAAAACATAGAAAGAGGTCGCACATACACCTCAAAATTATCGTAAAGTGCCTGATAGACTACCATTTCTTCTCCCGTTTCGGAGTGTTTTGCAATCGCAACAATCTGGTAATCTCTGTTCTTGAAATGCCGATAGCGTTCGCCCGGCTGTGGTACATGATTCTGCATAAAAATCCCTGCTTTTCTAAAATATTAATATTTATATTGGTCGATTAATGCCATACCTTCTGCGATAAAATCACGCTCATAAGGAAGTTTGGCATGATAACCGAGGACAATCAGATCCTGTGTTTCCTTTAACAGATCTTCCACATCGATCGCTGTTGCTGTTTCGGACGGCTCTGTATGGAAATCGGAAACAACCGGTGCCGGTGCGGGCGTTTGTGACTCTGTCGAAGAAGAAACAGAAGGAGAAGAACCGAAAATTTTCTCATAATCGGAAGCGGTCGGCTTCTTGTCTTCAAAATCTTCCGCAACATTTTGCTTTGCACGCCGGAGAACATCCGGGGTGGAAGTCGGTTTTGATTTTTTCTTTTTTGAAACAGGCGGTGTATAAACCGGAGTTTCGGTATATTCAGGAGAAGATTTCTTTTTCTTCTTATCTGATTTGTTTGATTTTTTGGATGAGTTTAAATTTTTTACGATAAAATAGGCGACGATCAGCCAAAATATAATACTTATCAAAGCGCTCATAATAAAACCTCATTTCCTCACTATTATGATATGTTTTAAAATCCATATACTATTATAATGAATTATCGGAAAAGAAACAACACTGCGGACTTGAAATTTTTTGAAAATAAAAATAGAATAGAAACAAAAGAAGACAAGTGACGATTGGAGGAGTATCATGAACAAAATAGGAATCTTTTTTGCAGACGGATGTGAAGAAATCGAGGGATTGTCGGTAGTGGACATCTGCCGCCGTGCGGACTTGGAAATACAGACGATCTCCATTATGGGAAAACCGCAGGTGACAGGCTCCCACAATATTACGTTTCAGACAGACACCGTATTTGAGGAGGTGGATTTTGAAACACTGGACGGCGTGATCTTACCGGGCGGTATGCCGGGAACACTTCATTTAAAAGACCATGAGGGAGTGCAGCGTATTATCCGTGAATTTGCAAAGGACAAAAAGCTGGTGGCGGCGATCTGTGCGGCACCGAGCGTTTTGGGAGAGGCCGGATTGCTGGAAGGCAAAAAAGCGGTATGTCATGTCGGATTTGAGGACAAGCTGCTCGGAGCGGAGGTTTCCTTTGAAAATGTAATGCGTGACGGAAACATCATTACCAGCCGGGGAATGGGAACCGCGTTTGATTTCGGACTTGAGATCGTCCGGTATTTCAAAGATGAGGCAGTGGTTGAGGACGTTAAATCACATATGATCTATCAGTAAAAACAACAGGAAAAACTTACCAACATATTTTTTTTACAGAGGTTCATACTAGTATCAAGACAAGCGGCGACGCAGTCTTAATAATAGATAACAGAAAAAAATATGGAGGTGAAACCATGAGCAATACAAGTTCTAACACAAGCAGCATGGCAGTACCAGAAGCAAAAGAGGCTATGAAACGCTTCAAAGAGGAAGTTGCATCTGAAATCGGAGTACCTTTAA
>CAKRJK010000272.1 GCA_934351705.1 uncultured Lachnospiraceae bacterium | reverse complement strand
AACAGAGGAATAGAATAAGGAGGACTCAATTATGAAATTACCAGAATTAAAAAGAAGATTTAAAAATAAATATGTGATTCGTATTGCGGCAGGTGTTTTAACCGTTGCGATTGCAGGAACAAGCTACGGTGCTTATACCGTATGTGCAGAAAAAGGCACAAAAGCAGAGCAGACAACAGAGGCAAAGAATAGTACAGAAGAGGATTTAAAAGAAGTGCTTTCTTCTAAGATTGCAGAGTCAGACGAGAATGTCGGAAAAGACGAGACTGTCTATGTAATTGCAAACAATACAGGAAAAGCAGAAACCGTTATCGTAAGTGACTGGTTAAAAAATCCGGAAGGAAAAGACAAATTAGAAGATGTTTCTGATCTGAAAGACATTAAAAACGTAAAAGGCAATGAGAAGTTTACCGAGAAAGACGGAAAACTCACATGGGAAGCAAAAGGCAATGATATTTATTATCAAGGAACCACAGACAAAGAGCTTCCGGTAGACCAAACCATCAGCTACTACATGGATGGCAAGAAAATGTCTCCGGATGAGATTGTAGGAAAGAGCGGAAAAGTTACAATCCGTTTTGATTACAAAAATAATGTTAAGACAACAGAGACCGTAAACGGAAAAGAGCACAGTGTTTATGTACCGTTCACAGTTTTGACCGGAATGGTGTTAGATGACAGCTTTTCTAATGTAGAGGTATCAAACGGAAAAGTGGTATCTGACGGAAACAACCAGATTGTAGTCGGAGTTGCAATGCCGGGATTAAGCGACAGCTTAAAAGTAGATTCCTCTGATTTCTCAGAAGATGTTACAATTCCCGAGTATATTGAAGTGACTGCCGATGTAAAAGACTTCTCATTAAACATGACAATGAGCGTGATGATGAGTACTCTGACAAACGGAATGGATTTTGATGAATTATTTGATCTGAATACATTAGATGATGTGATCCAGACAATGGCTGATTCTTCCTCACAGTTGGCAAACGGAAGCAAAGACCTTGCAGACGGTTTGGATACTTTGAACGGAAAAATGGGCGAGTTTGCAGCAGGCGTTCAGTCATTAAAAGCAGGTGTTGATAAACTCGGCGGAGGAGCAGGCAGCCTGGCATCAGGTGTTAATACATTAAACACCAGTGCAAAATCTATCAGCGACGGTATTGCGACATTGGATGCAGGATTAAAAGCACCGATGTCAGATGAGGCAAAAGCAGCAGCACAGGCACAGGCAGCACAGCAGGTAGATGCGATGATGGCTGATCCAAATCAGGCAATGAACAAAGCAAATATCAAAGCTCTTGCAATGCAGACTTTGCAGCAAAAAGGCTTTGATGAGACAGTTAAAGTTGACTTAAGAGAAAAAATTGCAGTAGCAGCACAGGAGAGTAACGTGGCAGCAGCAGAGGCGTCAACCGGTTATGACAGACGTGCGGCAGTTGCGGCAATCTACAATGCTACACCGGCATTACAGAGTGGTGTTGCAGCACAGTTAGGACTTGCAGCAGCAGTACCGGATTATGCGACCTTAGAAACTGCAGTAGTCAACAGTACAATGAATACAATGGCAGAGTTAATCACCGACAAAGTAATCGAAGGTGTGAAGACAGGTGCTCAGTCCGCAGTAGTATCCGGTGCAGAATCTGCAAAAGCACAGATTGCAGCACAGATCGAAGCGGTACAGGCAAACGGATACAGCCTTGTAACAGGTTCCGCAGCATTGAGTGCGGGAACACAGCAGTTAGCAAGCCAGATTCCGACTTTGACAAACGGAGTTTCAGAGCTTGTAAACGGTACCGGAAAAATTGCAACCGCAACAGGACAGTTATCTGACGGAGTCGGACAGTTAGAAAAAGGTTCTAATACATTAAGCGAAGGCATGATCAAGTTTGATCAGGAAGGTATCCAGAAACTTGCAGACACCTATAACGGTGATGTAAAAGACCTGGTTGAGAGAATTGTTGCAGTAATGCAGGCAGGCTCCGATTATCAGGCATTCTCACAGGTATCTGATGATACAACAGGAGTTGTGAAGTTCATCACAAGAACCGAGGGTGTAGAAAAATAAGATGATTTCTTAGAAGGGAGAGGGTAGCATGAGCTTGATAGAAATCGTGCTAATTACCATAGGCGTTTCCGGAGAAGTCTTTGCAACATTGGAATGTCAGGGTGCATTGGTTGCAAAGCTCGAAAAGAAGCGGCTTATATTGGCGGTCATACTGATTGCAATATGGCAGACCGTAGCTCTTGTGGCGGGAATCGGTCTGGTCTCCCTCTTGAATAAGTATGATGTGCAGGCGAACAATGAGGCATATATCGGAAAAATCATAGCTGTTCTGATCGTGGGCGGCATGGGCTTGAGAATGTTTCTTAAAGCATGGAAAAATGAGCGGATTGTGGAAAAACGTGAAGATGAGTTGGATGTGCAAAAGACATTTTTAGCGATTTTCAAAAGCACGATCTTCCCGATTTTGACAGGAATTGCTTTTGGATTCATCGGTGCGGATCTCAAGACGGTTCTCATTGCCGTTGCATGTATTACAATGCTGATGGTAGTGATAGGATTATATGCGGGGTATCGACTGGGATTTGAGCAAAAGACAAAGGCGTACATTCTGGGAGGCTTGTTGCTCGTTATTTCAGG
>CAKRJK010000271.1 GCA_934351705.1 uncultured Lachnospiraceae bacterium | reverse complement strand
GATATTGACCGTTTCACTTCCTTTGAGGGAAATACAGGTCCGTATATTTTGTACACGATTGTCAGAATCAAATCAATCCTTACAAAATACAAAGAAAGCGGAAAGAGTGCAGACAATGCAAAAATTTTGCCGGCACATTCCGAAAGTGAGAAGGCTCTTATGTTGGAACTTGCCAAATTTAATGCAGTGGTTGAAACCGCAGCGGCAGAGACAGCACCACATAAGTTGTGTTCTTACATTTATGATCTGTCGAATGCATTCAATCATTTTTACCATGAGACAAAGATTATGGCAGAGGAAGACGAGACAGTACAGGCAAGCTATATCAGAGTGTTAGAGCTTACAAAGGGTATCTTAGAGACCTGCATTGATTTACTCGGATTTGCGGCACCGGAAAAAATGTAAGGTGTGATGCAATCTTTCGGATTTGCGGGAGCAGGGAGGAAACGATTATGCGTGAACAGTTGACACCAAGCGACGTTCAAAAGATAGAAGCAGAGATAGAACACCGCAAACTTGTTTTGCGAAAAGAGCTGATAGAGGCAGTCAAAGAGGCGAGGGCACAGGGTGACCTGAGCGAAAACTTTGAGTATCATGCAGCCAAGAAAGAAAAGAACAAAAATGAGAGCCGTATCCGCTATCTGGAAAGAATGCTGAAGACGGCGAGCGTGATCTCCGATGATTCCGGCGAGGATGAAGTCGGACTCAACAACAAAGTGACCGTGTATTTTGAAGACGATGACGAGACCGAAGAATATAAGCTGGTCACAAGTGTCAGAGGAAATTCTTTAAAGAATTATATCAGTATCGAGTCTCCGATCGGCAAAGCCATCAAGGGTGCGAAGGTAGGAGACAGAGTGTATGTGAAAGTAAATGATAATGCGGGTTACTATCTGCAAATTCGTGCGATTGATAAATCGACGGATGAGGATGGGGACAGCATAAGGAAGTTTTAGAAAGACCGGCATACAAAACACTACTACATTATAATATGAGGAGAATCAGATGCCTGAGAAATTAATGAATACGACAGATGTAGATACTATATTTTCTGATATATCTACAATGATTTATGATGCCAAGAATGAGGTGATGCTGAGAGTAAATACCTCAGTCGTTACGTTATACTGGAATATAGGAAAGAAACTGTCCGAGGAGGTATTACAAGGGAAAAAGGCAGATTATGGTAAGAATATAATTGGAGTTTTGAGTGAAAGACTGACTGCCGAATATGGAAAAGGCTTTGAAAAATCTTCGGTTTTTAAAATGATAAAATTTTATCAAGAATTTCCGGAATATGAAAAAGTGGCGACACTGTCACAAAAATTGACATGGTCTCATTTTGTAGAACTTTTACCTATCGAGGATGAGTTGAAAAGAGATTTTTATGCTGTGATGTGTAAAAATGAAAATTGGTCAGTAAGAACTTTACGTGAACGGAAGAAATCAATGTTATTTGAAAGAACAGCAATATCTAAAATGCCGGAAGAAACAATAGCAAATGAAATTGCTGAGTTACGTGATGACAGAAAAATGTCGTTGGATATGTTTTATAGAGATCCCTATGTGTTGGACTTCCTCGGATTAAAAGACACATATAGTGAAAAAGATTTAGAAAATGCGATTTTGGCAGAATTGGAAAAATTTATTCTTGAAATGGGTTCTGACTTTGCTTTTCTAGCACGCCAAAAGCACATTGTATTAGATGGAAAAGACTATTATATGGATTTATTGTTCTACCATCGTACATTGAAGAGATTGGTATTAATTGAATTAAAACTCGGCGAGTTTGAACCTCAAGATAAAGGGCAAACAGAGTTATATCTTCGATGGCTTGAAAAATATGAAAAAGCTGAAGGAGAAGAAAGTCCGGTGGCATTAATTTTGTGTGCAGAAAAATCGCAAGAAACGATTGAATTAATGGAATTGGATCATGGAAGTATACATGTAGGGCAGTACTTAACGAAAATGCCACCGAAAGAGTTATTGGAGAAGAAGTTATCACTGGCAATTGCTAATGCTAGGGAACAGTTAGAACAACGAGTGTGATGTAGTTGTGAAGATAATTGAGAGGTAATGGAAGTATGTCAAAAACTATTGGAAAGGCTTCGTTAGAAGCGGATGAAGAAGGTCTGGTTACGCTTCAGTGTGACAGATGTAAATCAAGGTTTAAAATGGATTGTGCGTATTTGAACGATGAGTTAGAGGATAAAGAGATATGTTGTCCAATATGCGGAATATCAGAAAGTCTAAATACATTTTGGCCCGAAGAGGTTATCGAAGAAGCGAAAAAAATGGCTTTTGTAGAGGCTGAGAGGATGATTGCAGAGGCTTTTAAAAGAATTAATTCAAAATATATCAAAATAAAAACTACACCCATACAAAAAGTTGACACGGATATTACATTAAGGAATAAGGATTACGATATGCGACAGGTAAGGGTGAAATGTTGTGACAAGAGAATGGGACTTATGACATCAGATATTACGGCAGGGTTTTATTGTCCGTATTGTGGGAGGATTATTAAATGAGAAATTATGCAAGTGAAGAGATTCAGGATATTTCGGCAAATTTTAGGAACGTTGCACGTAGATTAAGTAGGACTGATTATTCTCAGTGTGATGCTAACTTAAAACGTTTTA
>CAKRJK010000270.1 GCA_934351705.1 uncultured Lachnospiraceae bacterium | reverse complement strand
GTGCGGAGGCTGCAGTCTGGTGCTGGGGTACGGAAAGTGCGGAAAAGTTTTGGCAGACAGACTTCACGGAATGAAAAGCAGGGTCAGTGTCTATGAACAGGACGCGGTGTCAAGAGCAGAGGCAGATACTTGTGGCTTTTTTGTGATAGAGGATTTATCTGATATGGAACAGTACAGTTATATTTTTAATACAATCCCGAAAAAGCTGCTGCGGGAAGATGAACTCAAAAAAGTACAGGAAGATGTCGTCATCATAGATATTGCCACCGGCGGGGGCGTGGATTATGACTATTGCAAAAAACACGGTATCAATGCAAGGCTCTGTCCGGGGCTTCCCGGAAAATACGCACCGCAGACCTCGGCAGAAATTTTAGCAGAATATATCATGAAAACAGGTAAGTGAAAAGGAGAATTTATGGAAGACAAAAAGACTTATAAAATCGGTTTCGCAATCACAGGTTCCTTTTGTACTTATGAAAAAATAAAAGAAGTCGTTGCAAATTTGAAAAATGACGGGATGGAGGTCATCCCGATTTTTTCGGACAATGCACAGAATATAGACAGCCGTTTTGGTAAGGCAAAAGACTTCAGAAATGAAATCGAGCAGATTACGGGCAATGCGGGAATCTGTACGATCGCACAGGCAGAGCCGATCGGCCCGAAAGGTTATCTGGATGTGCTGGTGCTTGCACCCTGTACGGGCAACACGCTTGCAAAGTTAAATAACGGGATCACAGACACACCGGTGCTTATGGCGGCAAAGGCACATTTGCGGAATGAAAAGCCGTTAGTTATTTCCGTGTCAACAAATGATGCGCTGGGAGTCAACTTCAAAAATATCGGAGATCTGGCAAACAGAAAAAATATCTACTTCGTTCCGTTCGGGCAGGATGACTGCGAGAAAAAACCACGCTCGATGATTGCTCACGTAGAATTGATACCGGACACAATCCGTGCGGCATTAGAGGGAAAACAGATTCAGCCGATGCTGCAATCGCCGCTTTAAGCCAAGAGACAAAAAAGCAGAAAAGTAAATATGCAAAATGCACAAAAAACACGCCTTAAAAGTAACACAATAGATAAAAAAGAAAAGGCGTGTTTTTTTGAGTTAAATAAACTAGGAATTACAAAAAAATTGAGTTATAATATAAGCAGAAACTTGCATGAGGACGGAGGATAAAGTATGAAGATTTCAGATTTTTTTGATATGGATGTATTGATTGAAGTTTTGACAGATTGGTCAAAAGCCACCGGAATCGGTATCATTGCGGTAGATGAGAACGGAGAGTATATGATGGATCCGATTGGATGGAAAGATTTCTGTATGAAGTATACAAGAGGTACCAAAGAGGGATTGCGTCGTTGCGTAAAATGTGATCAAGAAGGTCAGGGTGTTTATTACTGTCATGCAGGTCTGATAGACTTTACAGCCGACATTAAGGTAGGAGATCAGTTTGTTGGTAAATTGGTAGGCGGTCAGGTATTGCCGAAGCAGCCGGATGAAGAACACTTCCGTAAGTTAGCAGAAGAGTTGGGAATTGATCCGGAGGAATATCTGGAGGCATTAAAGGATATTACGGTAAGAACCGAAGATGAGATACGTGCAGCGGCAAGTCTTCTGGAGAAGGTTGTAAATGTCATTGTAAACTCACAGTATGTAAAGAAGAAAGACGATGATATTTTAGCAGTATTTGATGAAGACATTGATAAAGCGGCAACATTGATCAATGAGATTAATGAGAAATCCTGTGAACTTGATAAAATCGAAGGACGTCAGAGAATCTTGGGATTAAACGCATCCATCGAGGCAGCAAGAGCGGGAGAGTTCGGAAAAGGATTCAGCGTTGTTGCAAAAGAGGTCGGAGATCTGGCAACAAGTTCAGGAACAATCAACCGTTCTATCAAGAGTTCCCTTGAGGATTTGACCGTAGTGATCAACCACATGGAAGACTCCAAAGCAAGTGTGGACAAGAGCGAAGTAGATAAATAAAGAGAAGCAAAAGGAACTGTGCATTCGGTCTGATAAGATGGATGTGCAGTTCCTTTTTGGTGTAAAAATATTTTAAGAGGTCAGGCAAAGCTCTATCTGATATTTCTCCAGCCAATAGTTAATCTGAAGCAGATAAGCCGTCATCTGCGGTCCTGCCATAAGCTGCCCGTACCACGGAGCACCGTAGTCTTTGGAAGAATCCAGAAAAACCCGTACTTTCTTTTTATCAACCAGATTCAGAATCGGAGCGTTACAGGAGGATAATACATCCTGCAAACGGCCGGATAAAAGTTTTTCGTATTCCGGGTGATAAGTTTTCGGATAAGGACTTTTCTTTCGGAATAAGATTTCGTCCGGCAAAAGACCTCTTGAGGCTTCTCGGAGAACATTTTTTACAACGCCGTCCTTTGCTTTCATTTCCCAAGGGATATTAAAAACATACGATACCAGTGCTCTGTCGGCAAACGGAACACGCGCCTCTAAGCCGGAGTGCATACTGGTGCGATCCATGCGGTTTAGAAGCGTCTGCATAAAGTAACGGATGTTCAGATAACCGATACGGCGTCTGTTTGCTTCGGTTTCATTTTCACGCGGCAGAATCGGAATTTCGCAGACGGATAAATCGTAGATTTTTTTTACGTAGTCCTCCATGCGAAGTGTCC
>CAKRJK010000269.1 GCA_934351705.1 uncultured Lachnospiraceae bacterium | reverse complement strand
TCTATCACCTCTTTATATTGCTGTTTTTTATTGTATTAATTATATCACACCCCTGTCTGTCTTTTCAACAATCTTCACAATATTTTTCCATATTTTTTCGACTTTTTGTTACTTTTCACATAAATTGTCGCTTTTTTTCGTTTTTTCTATATACATTGATGATTGCTTGCATTCTTTTCTCATTATTTTGATTTGGGTTTGCAATTTTTACAGATAGAGTTATAATATATTAAATAAATATGCATGTAATTTTATAGTTAGAATGGACAGGTAAAAAAATGTATCAAATTAATTTCAAACATCCAATTCACATTCATTTTATCGGCATCGGCGGTATCAGTATGAGCGGTCTTGCCGAGATTTTACTGAAAGAACAATTTACTGTATCCGGCTCGGATTCCAAGAAATCCGACTTGACGGAACAATTAGAAAAAGCAGGCGCAAAGATTTTTTATGGACAGCGGGCATCCAATATCGAGGACGGCATTGATCTTGTTGTCTACACAGCGGCAATCCATGAAGACAACCCGGAGCTTGCCGCCGTAAGACGTGCGAACATTCCTACTTTGACAAGAGCCGAGCTTCTCGGACAGATCATGGATAATTATCCCCGCTCTGTGGCGATTGCCGGTACTCACGGAAAGACCACGACAACTTCCATGATCTCTCAGATTTTGCTTGCGGCAGATACCGATCCTACGATTTCGGTGGGTGGCATTCTGGACGCTATCGGCGGCAATATCCGCGTCGGCAATTCTGATTTATTTGTGACGGAAGCCTGCGAATATACGAACAGCTTTTTAAATTTTCACCCGAAATATTCTCTCATATTAAATATAGAAGAAGATCACATGGACTTTTTCAAAGATATTGATGATATTCGTCATTCGTTCCGCCTGTTTGCGGCAAATACCGCTTCCGACGGCTTCATTATTATGAATGGTGCGATTGACAATTACCGGGAGATTACCGACGGACTGGACGCAAAAGTCATCACTTACGGACTGGATTCCTCCAATGACTTTTTTGCAACCGACATTTCCTATAATGAAAACGGCTGTGCCTCCTTCACCGCAATGCAGAATGATTCGGTCTATGGCAAAGTGACACTTTCCATTCCGGGAGAGCACAATGTATCCAACGCACTCGCATCTATCGCAGTCGCAGTGGAGATGAACATTCCGAAGGATGCCGTACTGAAAGGGCTCTCTGCCTTTTTCGGCACAAAACGCCGTTTTGAGAAAAAAGGCGTTCTCGGCGGCATTACCATCGTGGACGATTATGCACATCACCCGACCGAGATACGGGCAACCCTTGAGGCAGCAAAGAATTATCCGCACAACCGTATCGTATGCGTATTCCAACCGCATACCTACACCCGTACCAAAGCCTTTTTAAATGATTTTGCAAAGGCTCTGTCTCTTGCCGATATGGTCGTTCTTGCCGACATTTATGCCGCAAGGGAGACTGATACGCTGGGAGTCAGCTCGGGAGATATTCAAAAACTGTTAAAAGAGAGCGGAACGCCTGCTTACTATTTCCATACCTTTGATGAAATCGAAAACTTTTTATTAAAAAAATGTATAAACGGCGACCTGTTGATAACTATGGGTGCCGGAGACATTGTAAATGTTGGCGAACATCTGCTTGGAATTTAGTTATCCACATTATCCACATAAAATGTTGTTTTTTAACACGCATTTTGATGTGGATTTTTTTATTTACATAATTCCTGTCACCCCAAAACTTCCTGCCCGATTTTTGGGAATTTTTCCGCTTATTTTCTGGTTACCATAAGTTACGCATTATTTTTTGCACATAGTTATCCACATTATCCACATTATCGCAAACGCTTGATTTTCAAGGCTTTGGGGCGAATTTAAGACTTCTCAATCTCAAAAAATTGTGCTATAATTCTCAAGAATTATCTAATTGAAAGTAATATCCGAATTAGATGGAAGAGGGAGTTTTATGTCACACATTACATTACACACAGACAGTCCCAACACGACTACCTGTGTTCCAAATACGTTTATTGATGAATATATGATTTCTGCCAGCGGAGAATATGTAAAGATTTATCTTTATCTGCTGCGATGCATTACCGGCAATAAAAATGATTTATCCATTTCCAAAATGGCAGACAAATTTGAACATACCGAAAAGGACATTAAGCGTGCTTTAAAATATTGGGAGAAGATGAATCTTTTGCGGTTGGAATATGACACGGCGGGAGAATTGCAGAGTATTTACTTCCAGAATTCCGACAATTCCAATTCCACAGAGAGCAATGCTCCGGTTGCAGACAGCCGCATTGCCTGTGAGGTTCCAAAGAAAGCCGCTCCGTGTCCAAAGAAAGAATACACTGCCGATGAAATCTCGGCATTCAGCAGCAAGGAGGATGTCAAAACGCTGTTTTTTGTCGCAGAACGCTATATGTGCCGTCCGTTGACGTCCAACGACCTGAACACGATTTTGTATTGGTACGATACCTTACATTTTTCATCGGAATTGATCGAATATCTGATTGAATACTGCGTAGAAAACGGACATGCCAGCACCCGCTACATGGACAAGGTCGCTTTGAACTGGCACGATTCCGGTATCCGCACCGCGCAACAGGCAAAACAGATTTCCAGCGTACATAACCAGGCTTATTA
>CAKRJK010000268.1 GCA_934351705.1 uncultured Lachnospiraceae bacterium | reverse complement strand
GTGATAGATGTGGCAAATAAAGAGATGATAGCAATGCTGTTGGCAGGTGGACAAGGAAGTCGTTTGGGAGTTTTGACTTCGGCAGTAGCAAAACCGGCAGTAGCATTTGGCGGCAAGTATCGTATTATCGATTTTCCGCTGAGTAACTGTATTAACTCAGGTATCGATACGGTTGGTGTATTGACACAGTACCAGCCATTGAGACTGAATTCACATATCGGAATTGGTATTCCGTGGGATCTGGACCGCAACAACGGAGGAGTTACCGTGTTGCCGCCGTATGAGAAGAGTGATAACAGCGAATGGTACACCGGTACGGCAAATGCAATTTACCAGAATATGAATTATATTGATACCTATAATCCGGAGTATGTACTGATCTTATCAGGAGATCATATCTATAAGATGGATTATGAAGTCATGCTTGATTTTCACAAAGAGAATAAGGCGGACGTTACCATTGCGACCATGCCGGTTCCGATGGAAGAGGCGAGCCGTTTCGGAATTGTGATTACAGATGACAATAAGAAAATTCTTGAATTTGAAGAAAAACCGGCACAGCCGAGAAGTAATCTGGCATCTATGGGAATTTACATTTTTACATGGAGCGTGTTAAAAGAAGCACTTATTTCCATGAGAAATCAAAGCAATTGTGACTTTGGTAAACATATTATTCCATATTGCCATGAAGGCGGAAGAAGCATTTATGCATATGAGTACAACGGATATTGGAAAGACGTAGGAACGCTCGGATCTTATTGGGAAGCCAATATGGAACTTATAGATCTGATACCGGAATTCAACTTATACGAAGAATATTGGAAGATTTATACCAAGAGCGACATTGTAGAACCGCAGTACTTATCGGAGGATGCCGTTGTAGATAAGAGTATCATCGGAGAAGGAAGCGAGATTTACGGAGAAGTCCGTAACTCTGTTGTCGGAGCGGGTGTCACGGTAGGCAAAGGAGCCGTGATCCGTGATTCTATCATTATGGCGAATACGACCATTGGGGAGAACGTTGTGATTGATAAGTCGATTGTGGCAGAGAATGTTGTGATCGGTGATGATGTGGAGTTGGGCATCGGTGAGGAAGCACCGAGCAAGCTGAACGAGAGTATCTATGCGTTTGGTTTGGTGACTGTCGGAGAGTTTTCGGAAATCCCATCCGGGGTAAAGGTTGGAAAGAATACCGCGATTTCGGGAATTACCACAGAGGATGATTATCCAAATGGCGTTCTGGAGTCGGGCGAATACATTATTAAGGCAGGTGACGCACAATGAAAGCATTAGGACTTATATTAGCAGGCGGCAATAATAACCGCATGAGAGAACTTTCCAATAAAAGAGCAATTGCTGCAATGCCGGTGGGCGGAAGCTATCGTTGTATTGACTTTGCACTGAGTAATATGACCAATTCACACGTTCAGAAGGTTGCGGTATTGACACAGTACAATGCGAGATCGTTGAACGAACACCTGAGTTCTTCCAAATGGTGGGATTTCGGAAGAAAGCAGGGAGGTCTGTATGTATTTACACCTACGGTAACGGCAAACAACAGTTGGTGGTATCGTGGAACGGCAGATGCGATTTATCAGAATATTGATTTTTTGAAGAGAAGTCATGAACCGTATGTAATTATCGCAAGCGGTGACTGTGTATACAAGATGGATTACAACGATGTGCTGGATTTCCATATCGAGAAGAAAGCGGACATCACGGTAGTATGCAAAGAGATGGAGCCAAGTGAGGATGTGTGCCGTTTCGGAACAATCCGTATGAATGAGGATTCCAGAGTCATTGACTTTGAAGAAAAGCCGATGGTGGCACAATCAAACACTGTTTCCGCAGGAATCTACATTATCCGCAGAAGAGCATTGATCGAGATGCTGGAGAAGAGTGCAGACGAAGATCGCTGGGATTTTGTAACAGATGTCCTGATCCGTTACAAGAATTTAAAACGTATTTACGGTTATAAAATGGAGGGATATTGGAGCAATATCTCAACCGTGGAATCCTACTATAAGACCAATATGGACTTCCTGAATGCAGATGTCCGCAACTATATGTTCCGAAGCGAACCGAAGATTTATTCTAAGGTGGATGATCTTCCGCCGGCAAAATACAACATTGGTTCAGAAGTTCGCAACAGTCTGGTTTCCAGCGGATGTATCTTGAACAGCAAAGTAGAAAATTCAATTTTGTTCAAGAATGTATTTGTAGGTAAGAATTGTGTGATTAAAAATTCCATTATTTTGAATGATGTCTATATCGGTGATAACACGCATATCGAGAACTGTATCGTGGAAAGCCGCGGAACGCTGAAAGCAAATACATATTACAGCGGAGAAGACGGAGTCAAAGTTGTGGTAGAGCATAATGACAGATATGTATTCTGATTACAAAAGAAAATAGAAACTGAAAGGGGACGATATGGATGGAAATTACGGATGTACGCGTGAGAAAGATGGAAAAAGAGGGTAATATGAAAGCCGTTGTTTCCATAACCATCGACCAGGTTTTTGTGGTACATGATATCAAGGTGATTGAGGGAGAAAAGGGATTATTCATTGCAATGCCGAGCAGGCGGTCCTCCGAGGGAAGATATCGGGATATTGCACATCCGATCGATTCGGGAATGCGTCAGAAACTTCAAGATTTGATCATTGA
>CAKRJK010000267.1 GCA_934351705.1 uncultured Lachnospiraceae bacterium | reverse complement strand
CGGGATGGAAACATCGGACTGATGAATCAGCAGCCCGATCTCTGTGCATCCCAAAATGACACCTTCCGCCCCCTGCTCTTTTAAACTTTCAATTATCTTTTGTAATTTCTTCCGGGATTCCTCGCGAATCTTACCTACACACAGTTCGTCAAATATAACGCTGTTTACAGTTTCCACATCGGCATCCTCCGGGATCAACACCTCGATTCCTCTGTCCTCCAGACGCTTTTTATAAAAATCCTGTGTCATCGTATATTTGGTTCCCAGAAGTCCGACATGCCTGATATGGCATTTCTCAAGTTCCTCGGCGGTTGCATCAGCGATATGTATGATCGGTACCTCTATCATGGACGCAACCTTGTGCATAGTATTTGTACAGATCAAGATGAAATCTGCCCCGGCAGCCTCAATTCCTTTTGCCGCCCTTCCTAAAATTTCACCGCTTTCTTCCCAGCGGTTGCCGGACTGACATTTTTCAATCTCATCAAATTCGACACTATACAAGATGATTTTGGCGGAATGTAATCCGCCCAGCTTTTTTTGTACTTCTTCGTTAATAATCCGGTAGTAAGGGATTGTACTTTCCCAGCTCATCCCACCGATTATTCCGATTGTTTTCATTTTGTTCCATCCTTTCACAAATGACTTTTTCAATATCTGCGGCACCCACCCTGAACAAATACTGTGCGGTTTCTGCCGCTGCACTGATAAACGCAATAACACACACATTAACACTTATTTTCTTATTGCTGTTCAACAATATAAGATAAACGCCAAACGGAACAAAAAGCACTATATTTCCCATAATATTGTTCAGTGCAAATGCCCTTGCCATCATATCTCCGTTTAAATAGTTCATGATTGATTTAATCAGTAACGGGATTGCTCTCTGGCTTTTGCTGATACATCTTAAAAAACTGCTGTATGTGCCGTTCGATCAGTTCCATCACTTCACCCTCACGCTCCGGTTCACGGTCGCAGAGATTAATCCATGCGGAGACGGGGAGACAGAATTGCGCCGCCATGATTTCCGGATCATTGTCGATCAGCTTTCCCTGACGAATAAGAAACCTCATAAGCCCCGTAAAATAGTGCATGGCATCCGTATAATTCTGCTTCGTTTGCAATGCTTTCAGGTTCGGATTCTGAAATTGCTCGATGGTCAGCATCTTACGGTTTTTGCTGATCTGCGGATTATGCAGAATATAGCGGACATGTCCAAGAATCATCTGCAATGCCATATCAGGTGTAATGTCCTGCTTATTCTTTGTAAAGGCAGGATCCTCCCAATCCGCATTTGCAAAAATAGAATGCTTGCTGTACTGCTCCAAAGCCTCCTGCGTCAGTGCATCCAATATTTCCTGCTTGCTTCCGAAATGGCTGTACATGGATGCCTTGCGGATGCCGACTGCTTCTGCAATCTGCGAGATAGACGTGGCTTCGTAACCTTGTACCGAGAACAGATCCAATGCTTTCTCCAGAATCTCTTGTTTTGTATTCCCCTTTTCCGTCATTCTTCTGTCCTCCTGTCGGTAGTAATATCACTACCATTATAACTACCGAACGGTAGGTTGTTAATGAAGAGAAAAACGAATTTATGAATACGATAAATGAAAGAACCCTCGAATCTCCCATTTCTCATAGGATATTCAAGGGTTTTGTTCAGATAACCTTTCCTACTGCATATCTGCTTTTTCCTGTTCCCCAACCTCAGTATCTTTATAGCGCTTCATTTTGAGTAATCCGATGATGAATAACACACCGCCTACGATCCCTCCAAAAATCAAAGCCAAAGTATAGATATTTGCATTCAGACAAGTGGCATTTGAAAAATCAGTAGAAAGAATTGTCAGTTGTTTTTTATGTTCCGCAAAATAAGCATACATATCATTTGTAAAGGCTGTCCAGACAGCACTTGTCATTGTAATCATTGCCGCTTTGATCCATGCATTGACCGGAAGATACCTTACTATCAGAAAAATAAGCCATACTCCTGCCATAAGAATCAACGCAATCGTATACCCCGCTTTCATGCCTTCTATGTCTCCCGAATGATTGCATACTTCAAAAATGGTAAGAAAGAGCCATAATGTATCCCATGCCATTGTGATCAATGCCTTTTTATCGGACAGAACCGGTGGCAAGGTGATATTTCTGATGACCAACGGGAAAAACACGATCGACAATCCAAAAATCGTTGGTATCGACCACAACATAAATTGTCCTCCTCCATTCATCCGATCCACAAAAAAGAAAATTAAAAGCAGTGCGATTACACCGGATATGATACTTTTTGCCACTCTTTTTTCCTTAGAAATAAGAGGAATCACCGTCAGGGATGCCACCAGCAGCATAGACGCTGTCAATACCGCAAAACTGCCCAGTCCGCCGCCGTTGGATACAACGGAGACAATAAACGAAATGACAATCGGAACCAATAACAGGAAGGCGATCACCATTCCCGCCTTGTATGCCATATTCCTTTCTTTTTTTGCATGTCTCTCTAAAATACCCGCCGATTCATTTTTCATGACGGTATCAATCGTAGTGTTTTTTAATTCTTCATATGCCGTTCTGCATTTCTCGCAAGTCGATAAGTGTTGTTCCACTATTTTTCCGCTGGCAGGAGTGCAGACCTCATCGTAATAAAGCGGAAGTAAATCCTGCACAACATCACAT
>CAKRJK010000266.1 GCA_934351705.1 uncultured Lachnospiraceae bacterium | reverse complement strand
ATACAGGAGGCAGGTACAGGCGGTGGGGCGGGAGTCGGCAGCGGTGCGTTTGACAAGCCCCTTTACTCTAAAACAGAAGGCTCAAGCACAATACTCACCCGCTGGCTTTTCAAATAACCACCACTGTTCCCCTCATATTTCCGATAAATCTTCCTGGCATGGTTCGCCGTCTTTTTGTAACTGTCGGTAATGTCATACCCTAATGCTGCCGCCTCCTTCCGGCTCTTGCCCAGTTTTGTTTCCAATTCGGCTTTCAACTGCTCCTGTCTGCTTTCCTGCTCCCTCCAATCCTTCATCTCTGCATTTTTCAAAATTGCATCACACGTGATCTGAACCGAAACCTGCGTGTGTTCCCCCTCCGAAGAAATATGATAAGTCGGTTTGATGTCCATAATCTCCCATTGGTTTCCTTTCGTGTCCTCATAAAAATATTTTTCCAGATCTCCCTGTATAAAATTTCCGCACATCGCCATTTCCACCGGAACTTCCCCAAGCACTTCCCCGTGATACACCACGTAAGCCGCCGTAACGGACGGCATTTTGTTAACTTCTCCGATCACCGGAATATACAGCGTTTCACTTTGGTTTTTCCTCTCATCCATGTACTTTCCAAGAGTCACAATCTCTTTATTTTTCAAACTCTCGTCGCTCTCCAACAATTCCTCCAGATAAGTTCCAAGCGGCTTTTCCATATCTTTGTCCATCGCAAACAATTCTTCTAACGGAAGCTGCGTCACAAACAGATAAGTATTTCTGGCAATCCTCTGCTGGTTTTCCAGATAGCTTACCAATGCGTCTGTCTTTTCCTTATCTTTCAAAAAACTTTCCCCCAGCACCATCACTTTACAATGCGAAAAGTCAATCGCCTTAGAAGCATTTTTTTCATAATTATGCTCCATCAAAAAGAAATCTTTTCCCTGTACAAAATCCATCGACATATAATTTTCGTCCGCATTTTCATCCGCAATATCCGAAAGAACCGGAAAATTGAATACCATACGACAATCCTCTTTTTCTTTTTCGATTCCCAATGCCAACGGAAAACTGCGGTTTTCCAATTCGTGATTGCCGCAGCCGCAGAGCAATAACATAATTACAATGAGTAACACACTCACTTTTTCTTTTCTCATTCCCTGACAGCCCCCTTTTTCTTTTCAACCAGATATGCCGCAAGCGGTATCAATACAACCAGCGGCGTTGCCACATAATAAAAAAGCTGTTTTAACAGATTCAAAAAGAACATAGAATTTTGGCACTGTGCCGCAACCGCATACACCAGAAACAATGTGATCAATGCCGGATAACGTTTTTTGCTGATCCGAAATGTGTTCCTGAGAATGTCCACACTGTAAAAAATCGTGTTATCCATCAAGGCATAAAGCGTAAAAAACCACACTCCGACCATCACCGCGTCCAGACGTTCCAGAAATCCCCCCGGTATCTCCACCATACTCATCAGCGTCACAATCGCCATCCGAAGTTCCGCCAGCGACGCACTTCCAAAAACGCCGACTAAGATCACATAGATAAAAAAGAGCACGATTCCCAAGATTGCCGCCACGCCTGTCATTGCTTTCGCAAGATTTTTTTCTTTACTGCAATACGGTTTCAAAAACAGTAAAAAAAAGAGGAATGAGAAAAATCCGAATGCCAGATAAGTGCTTTTTAAAAAGGCTGCTCCGTCCGAATAAAAAAGCGGTGCTATCCTATCCGCCTTTACGTTTGAGGCGCACAACGCCAGCATCACGATTAAGATCAATGCCAGCACCGGAAACAGTATCTCATACACCCGTCCCCTGCTCTCGATCCCCCCGTATACCCCGTAGGCTCCCACCAACAGCAACACGGTAAGTACCAGCAGAAAGGACTGTTCTCTCAGCAGATTTTTTTTCATCAGCATACATATCTCATAGGCGGCAAACCCGCTCAGTGAAATACTGTAAAAAAAATAAAAGATACAACACAAATCCGAACCGACTCTGCCAAACGCACTCTTTAAGTACGCATAATAATCCGTTTTCATATCTGACAGCACTTTTCCGAGAAGCCACAAAAACAACATTCCCAGGAACATTCCTGCCACAATTGCAAACGCACCGTCTGCACTGCTGTTTTTTGCCAGCAGCTGCGGCAATATCAACGAAGAAATTCCGAATATCTCAAACAAAACCAATCGTTTTATCTGACGTACGGATATTTTTTCATTACTTGCAAACATCTTTTTTCTTCCTCCTTAAACGGGTTTTATTTTTTCTACTTGCAAAAATCGGTCTTTTATGAAGAAAAAATACCGGCATTTTTAAAAGAGAATCCCTCTCATCGTGATACCCTGTCAGATCCGCTCCCACAAACGGCATAAGATACGGAATCCCAAAACTGCGCAATCCCGCCAAATGGATCAACACAACCAGAAGTGACACTAAAAATCCGAAAAATCCAAGCCACGCACACATCAGGATAAAGAAAAATTTTAACAGCCGAAAAGCCGATGCAAATTCTTCGTTTGGAATGGCAAAAGAGCAAAGTGCCGTAAATGCAATCACGATGACAACCACCGGACTGACAATATTTGCCTCCACTGCTGCCTGCCCGATAATCAGTCCTCCCACGATTCCTATGGTATTTCCCATTGCTCCCGGAAGCCGCACTCCCGCCTCCCGCAGCAATTCAAAAGAGATTTCCATCAGCAGAACCTCCACCA
>CAKRJK010000265.1 GCA_934351705.1 uncultured Lachnospiraceae bacterium | reverse complement strand
ATCCAGCCCTGGACAAACGAAAAGATTGCACTTACCACATATAATCCCAAAAGGAAAATCAATACCTTTCCGATTTTTGTAAAGTCGATTCCTCCGGTTCCCTGAACCTTTCTCATCAAACCTTCAAATAATTCCGTTGTCGCCTTACTTAAAATTTTCGGTCCGACAATGCTGAATACGGTACTTCCGATTGCAAAGATTAACACCGCAACCAGACCGATTTTGTATTTTCCGATATATCCGAGCAGTTTTTTGATGGTTCCTTTGAAATCCTTTGCCTTTTCTCCCGGTGCCATCGGTCCGTGCGGCCCTCTTCCCTGAGGTCTGCGTGATTGATTCTCTGCCATCTAGTTTGCACCTCCTTTTAACTCTGCTTCCGACAACTGCGATTTTGCAATTTCCTGATAGGTCTCACAGCTTTCTAACAACTGTTCATGCGTACCCATGCCGACGATTTTACCGTCGTCCAAAACAATGATCTGGTTCGCATGAAGTACGGTACTGATACGCTGTGCAACAATCAGAACCGTAGCGTCCTGTATTTTTTCTCCCAATGCTTTTCTGAGTGCCACATCGGTTTTGTAATCCAATGCAGAAAAGCTGTCATCAAACAAAAAGATCTTCGGATTTTTTGCAATCGCTCTGGCAATGGACAATCTCTGCTTCTGTCCGCCGGATACATTGCTTCCGCCCTGTGAAATCGGACTCTTATAGCCCTCCGGTTTTGCCTCGATAAAATCGGTCGCCTGTGCAATTTGGGCCGCTTCTTTCATCTGTTCGTCTGAAATTCCTTTATCCGCAAATTTCAAGTTGGAGGTAATATCTCCGGAAAACAGGATTCCCTTTTGCGGAACATAACCGATAAGGCTTCTTAATTTTTTCTGTGACATATTGCGAATGTCAATTCCGTCAATCGTAATACTTCCCGCGGTAACATCATAGAATCTCGGAATCAGGTTTAACAATGTTGATTTTCCGCATCCCGTACTTCCTATGATTGCCGTTGTCTCGCCCGGCCTTGCCGTAAAATCAATGTCCGAAAGAGCTTCTTCCGTTGCTCCGTCATAAGTAAAGCCCACATGTGAAAACTGTAACTCGCCACGGAAAACGGTATCCTCTCCCTCTGTCACCTCTGCATCATGAATACTCGACTCTGTCGTTAAAACTTCATCAATACGCTGTGCCGCAACACCGGCTCTCGGCAGCATGATGGAAATAACGGTCAGCATTAAGAATGCCATAACAATCTGCATAGTATAGGTAATAAATGCAATCATATCTCCGACCTGAAGATTTCCCGCATCTACGCCGTGTGCTCCCGCCCATACGATCAGTACGGTTACTCCGTTCATAATCAACATCATTGCCGGCATCATAAAGGTCATGACGCGGTTGGTGAAGAGCTGTGTTCCCATCAGATCTTTGTTTGCTTTATCAAATCGTTTCTCTTCAAATTTTTCCCTGCTGAATGCACGGATGACCGGAATACCTGTTAAGATTTCACGGGATACCAGATTCATACGGTCAACCAACGACTGCATTTTTTTGAATTTTGGCATTGCAACCGCAACCAGAATACCGACTACGATGGAAATTGCCGCAACGGCAACTCCGATTACCCAGCCCATTCCGGTCTTGGTATTCACTACTTTGATGACACCGCCGATTCCGATGATCGGTGCATAGATCACCATACGCAAAAGCATGGTCTCCACCATCTGGATCTGCTGAATATCATTGGTACACCGCGTGATCAGTGATGCGGTCGAAAATTTATCCATCTCACGATTGGAAAAGGACACTACTTTGGAAAAAACATTCTCTCGCAAATCCATACCGATTTTTGCTCCCGTCTTTGCCGCAATCAAGCCCGCTATAATAGAAGCAACCGTCATCAGAATGGAAAATCCCAGCATTTTCGCTCCCGTCTTCCACAGATAATCGGTCTGTATCTTGTCTAAATCGTAATTCATTGCCTGATATTCATCATGTGTATAGAGAATTGCCATCTGGGAAATGATGGAGTCACTGACTTCTTCCATCTGCTCCATCGCTTCATCCTCCATCGCAAGCATCATATCTTTTGTGATCGCACCGCTCTGGATTCCTGCCATCATCTGTTCCATATCGACTTCGTCGGATTTTTTCATTCCGCTTAACATTGCCATCGGACGTGCAAAAATCTTATCTAACTTCTCGATTTTATCCGCATCGTCTGTCTTTCTCACATAACGTCCCTCATCGTTCAGTTTGTATGCGTTGCGGACATATGCCTCGTCCTTATCGGTCATCAGAAAACAGAGCGTTTCAAAACTCTCTTTTCTCATTTCTTCCATTGCTTCGTGTTCGATTCCGCCCTGCTCGATTCCCACATCGACAATGCTTGATGTGTAAGACGGCAGAGACAGATCACAATATGCCTGAACAACCAAAAGCAGAACGATGAGTGTCACCGCTCCTTTATGTCCGGCTAAATATTTAAAAATCTGCTTCATACTGTTCCTCCTGCATCTTTTTTAATTTTGTGCTTTCCTCGTGAATTAATTCGGTAAAGTTGACCAATAGCTGTATCAGCTTCTCCGTGTCCTCTTCGCCCATACGCCCGATTGCATTTCTCATCAAAGCTTCCATCTTTGCGTGGACACCTTTTCGGATTTTGTCCCCCTCCGGTGTGATCCGAACTGCCGTGTTTCTCCTGTCT
>CAKRJK010000264.1 GCA_934351705.1 uncultured Lachnospiraceae bacterium | reverse complement strand
GCCCCCGCCTTTCGGATTGCCGCCGGTGAAAAACTGATTGTGATCCGCTTGGGCGGCAGCTGATAACCGCAGTTGCGAAGGGCGGTTTTCACACGCTCTTTTGCCTCTTTGACCTCCGAGGCAAGAAAACCGACCATTTCAAAAGACGGCATTCCGCTTCCCACGTCCGCCTCAATCGCAACGGGGATTGCCTCAATTCCGTATAACACGACTGTTGATACGATACTATACAAATTTGCTCCTTACTTCCGGTGAAAACGGCGATTTGCCATAAGAATAAAAAAGATGAAATCATCTTAACACAGATTTCACCTTTTTTGAAGACATTTTTTGATTTTTTTGTCTCTTACGATAATTCCTCTTCCTCAAAACTTTTCTTTAGCTTGCTCAATGCTTTCTTCTCGATCCTGCTCACGTAAGAGCGGGATATTCCCAGCTGTTTTGCCACTTCCCGTTGTGTGATCGGATGATTTCCCAAAATTCCGTACCTCATTGCAATGACTGTCCGCTCTCTCTCACTTAACACATCCGGTATGAAGCGGTATAACCGCCTGACATTTTCACTCTCCTCCATCTTTTGAACCACGTCAACCTCTTCACTTGCCGCAATATCCAGCAAATTAATCTGGTTTCCCTCTTTGTCTGTTCCGATCGGTTCGTACAAAGAAACTTCTCTTGATGTCTTTTTTTTGCTGCGAAAATACATAAGCAATTCATTGTCAATACATCGTGCCGCATAAGTTGCCAATTTGATCTGCCGCTCCGCCTGAAAAGTGTCTACCGCTTTTATCAGACCGATCGTTCCTATGGAGATCAGATCCTCCATATCTTCATCCGATGCCTGATACTTTTTCGCCACATGTGCCACTAATCTTAGATTGTGTTCAATCAACTGATGCTTTGCTTTAAGGTCTCCTTCCTTCATTTTCGCTATGCATTCTTTTTCTTCTTCAATGGTAAGAGGAGTCAAAAAAGTTTTCACATTCACACCTTAAAGCTGTTTTTATCATTCTATGAAAGCTGACAGGTCGTAGTGCCTTTCCTCTTTTCTTTTTTTCTGTTTCTTTGTATAATGTGCTTGGGTGAATGAAATGAAACGAGTAATAACTTATCCGATAGAAAACACGACAACCGTAGGCGATTTTTTAAAAGAACAGGGCTACTCCCATGCTGTCCTTGTCCATTTAAAAAAGACGCCTTACAGTCTTATGTGTCAAAATAAATGGGTTTATGTACGTGATGTACTGCAAAAAGGAGATTTGTTGACCGTTACTTTGGAGGAAACGGATTGTTCCAAAAAAATTGTGCCGGTACCGCTCCCTTTGGATATTGTATACGAGGATGAGGACATTATGGTCGTCAACAAGCCTGCCGATATGCCGATCCATCCGTCTTTGAACAATTACGAAAACACACTTGCGAATGCGGTCGCCTATTATTTTGAACAAAAAAATGAGCCTTGCATCTTTCGCTGCATTAACCGTCTTGACCGTGATACCACCGGTCTGACTGTCCTTGCAAAACATATGCTGAGTGCCTCTGTCTTGTCAAAAGCGGTTGCAAACCGCGAAATCTCCAGAACCTATCTGGCGATTGTCGATGGCGAACTGACCGGAAGCGGTACGATTGACGCTCCGATTGCAAGAGAGACGGATTCTGCCATCACACGCTGTGTCGATTTTGAACGTGGGGAACGTGCCGTGACGCACTATAAAGTTCTCGCCACATCAAACGGCTTATCTTTTGTTTCTCTTAAATTGGAAACGGGACGCACGCATCAGATCCGCGTACACATGAAGTACCTCGGCTATCCTCTGATCGGTGATTATTTATATCATCCTAACACAGAGCAAATGCAAAGACAGGCACTCCATTCTTCTCGCCTTTCCTTTGTACATCCCGTCACAAAAAAAGCAATGGAGTTTACCGCTCCACTGCCTCTTGATATGGCGAGTCTATTCCCCGCCTAATTTTCTTGATATAAGCACTCCGACTGCCAGCATTACCGCTCCGGTCAGAACAGCCACTACATTGATTCCCGAAAAATCATTGAGCAGGATAATGGCAAACGGAGATGCCACGATCAGACCGATGATTGCCCAATATGCCTGCATCGGGAATTTCTCAAATATCTTCTCGATAATCTTTGCAATCGCAAAAATTCCGACTACAACTCCGATTCCAAACGGAATTAACACGGTACAATCCTGAAGCATTCCCGACAGATTTCCTTTTGCCAGATTGCTTACAAAGCTGTTGATTGTCTTTAACACCGGATTATAGTAACCCATCAGCATCAGCATCATGGAACCGCTGACTCCCGGAATTACCATCGTCGCTGCCGCAACGATTCCGACAACAAACAATTTCAGGCAATTTAACACGGTAAATGCCATGTCCGCTGATTTTCCCTCGGTCTCTCCCATTGCCGCCATTCCGACTACCAATACAAAGAACAGTACACAGGCGATAATATGACTTACCTGCATTTTGTTTCCTTTGACTTTTTGTGTCATAATCGGCAATCCGCCTACGATCAAGCCGATGAAGAACAGGTTTGTCTGTATCGGAACTTTGTCAAATGCATACTCTATGATCCGTGCCACAACCACGATTCCGATTACCGCGCCCAGCAAAATCGGCAGCAATACTTTCATGCTCTTTTTAAATTCGGAAAACAGGTGCGTTGCCGCATGGATCAATTT
>CAKRJK010000263.1 GCA_934351705.1 uncultured Lachnospiraceae bacterium | reverse complement strand
ATCAATTTGTCATAGATTCCCATTGCAACTGCCATTGTTCCCCCGCTGACTCCCGGAATGATGTTTGCAACACCGATGACCATTCCTTTTAAAATTGCTTTTATCATGTTTTTCTCCTCTCAGGTATTTTTCATTATTAATTTTTATCGGTAAAAATGTTATGTAGCTGTGTATGCTTTGGTTTGTTTGCATACGCTGTCTATTATATATCATTTTTAGGAGAGATTGCAACCGCAATAAGGGATTTTGGGGATTTATTAGCGCGGTCTTTATGTGGTGTACGAGGGGGGTATCGTGTAGGGGGAGGCTGCACTGTGGGGTCGGGTGGGAGGTTGAAGTTCTATGTGTTTTTAATAGAGTGTATTAAAAGTGGACGCAAGCGGGGGTGATTCGCCATCCGTGGCTCAGCACCCCCTTGTACGGACGTCCTGTCCGTACATTGCTGTTTTTGATAAAAACACTGAGAACTTCTAACCTTCCACCCGAATACCACTGTGCAGCCTCCCCCTACACGATACCCTTGGCTCCGGCACAACATATTCTTGGACGGAGGGATGAGATTTGGGGGAGACAAAGCGGCAATGGCGGTGGGAAAGCAGACATTTACGAGGGCTTTTGTGTGGCATTTAATAGATGTCCGAACAAACGTAGCCGCAGTGACAGACTGTTTGAGAGGTGTTCTATGCCTTTTATAGAACACCTCGAGTTTCTGTCGCTGCGGCTTGCCCACGTTTGTTCGGATATCTATTTAATACCACTAAAAAGTCCTCGTCTTATCTGTTTTCCCACCGCCATTGCCGCCCTCGCCTTTTTCCATCTCTCCCCCACATTCCAAAAACGAAACCACATCTTCCATAATTTTTGAAAATGGATTATAATATAGCCAAGAAAAAACGCACAACAAAGGAGGTTTTCACATGAAGACAAAAGCAGTACGAATTTACGGTGTGAAGGATTTACGGTTGGAAGAATTTGAACTCCCTCCTATGAAGGATGACGAAATCATTGCCCGTATTATCACGGACAGTCTTTGTATGTCCACTTATAAAGTGTCTAATCAGGGAGCAAAACACAAAAAACTTCCAAATGACTTAGAACACAATCCTGTTATTATGGGACATGAGTTTTGCGGTGTCATTGAAAAAGTCGGAAAAAAATGGCAGCATTTATACAAACCCGGCGATAAGTTTGTGGCTCAGCCGAACTTAGGACGTGCCGATACGTTTTCTCTCGGTTATTCGTTCCCTTATGTCGGCGGCGAAGCCACTTATGCTCTGATCATGAATGAGGCGATTGAAAAAGGCTGTCTGCTCCCATATCGGGGAGACTCGTTTTTTGAAGGTGCTTTGGTGGAGCCGCTTTCCTGTATCGTAGCGGGATTCAAAGCAAGTTTTCATTTACGTGACCGCAATGATTATGACCACACGATGGGAATTAAGGAGGGTGGTTCTCTTGCCATACTGGGTGGAACCGGCCCGATGGGATTTCTTGCGATCGACTACGCAATCCATAATGAGTCCAAACGTCCGAAAGTGCTTGTCGTGACCGGACGCACACAGTCCAAGCTGGACATGGCGAAAAAACTTTATCCGGTGGAAGAAGCTGCCAAAAACGGCGTGACACTTCACTATGTGCTTACCTCCGATGAGGAAAACTTTGTCGACTCGCTTGCGGCACTCACCCCGGACGCAAAGGGCTTTGATGACATCTTTTTAATGGCTGCAAAGGAACAGCTTGTCACACAGGCAGAACAACTGCTTGCCTATGACGGCTGCCTGAACTTTTTTGCAGGTCCTGCCGACTCTAAGTTTGCTTCTACGATTAATTTTTATAATATTCATTACAATGCAACACATTTTGTCGGAACCAGCGGCAGCAATACGCAGGATATGAAGGACGCGATTGCTTTAATCGAAGGAAAAATCGTGAATGTATCCAAAATAGCTACACATATTTTAGGATTGAACGGCGTATGTGATGCCATTTTGAATCTGCCGAATCTTCCGGGCGGAAAGAAGGTTGTCTACTCCGGCAAGACCTTCCCTCTCACCGATGTGAATGCATTTGATCATGCAGATTCTTTTCAGGCAAAACTGGCAGAATCGGTACAAAAGCACGGTGGTCTTTGGAATGCAGAGGCAGAGGCATACTTTTTGGAGCATGCCGAAAATATTTAATGCAATAAAAATATCTATTATCACAATTTCCCGGTTCTTTTGAATCGGGAATTTTTTATCTTTGCAAAAAGTACTGCACCTGTGTGCTATCTCCTCCGTAAATTCCGATCTGTCCGCACTCTCTCGTATCATAGATTTTTGCACCCGAATTTTTCATATGTGATACCGCCTCTTTTCCCGGATGTCCGTACCGGTTTCGGATTCCGCAGGAAATCGTTGCGATCTTTGGGTGCAATGTCTCCAAAAATTCCTCTGAATTGGATTCCTTTGAACCGTGGTGTGCCGCTTTATACCACGTTACCTCACCAAGTGCCAGCTGTTTTTCCTCCTCCTTTCCGATGTCTCCCGTCAAAATCCCCCTAAAATCCTCCGTTTCCAGTAATAGCACCATACTTGCCGCGTTCTTATCCTCTGGCTTTGCCATAGATTTTTTTGCGCATTGCGTAAATTGCAACGTGTCTGTTTTGATCTGTTCTCCCTCTTTGAGGTATCGGATCTCGCAGCCCTGCTTTTTGGCAACACCGGCTAATTC
>CAKRJK010000262.1 GCA_934351705.1 uncultured Lachnospiraceae bacterium | reverse complement strand
ATATATCTGAGTTTGCACCGTTTTCAGATTCTGTCCCGATTCTTCGGCAATTTCTTTTGCCGTCTTTTCTTTGTAATAATGCTCTGTTGCAATCCTGTCATAAGGCGGCTTCAATGCCTTACAGACGGTCAATACCTGTTCCCTCGCCTCCCGTTGCAGATAAGCTTCCTCGGGACCGGCACGTTCATCCTTCGTTTCCTCAAAATAGACTTCCTCCCGAGGTTCCGCCTTTCTCGCTGCCTGCTTCATATAATCCAGACTTTTGTTGGTGGCTATTTTACATATCCATGCTTTTTCATAAGTTCCGTCAAATTCCGGTAACTTTTTATAGACGGATAAAAATGTTTCCTGTGTCAAATCCTGTGCATCAAAGGGATTCTTCACCATACGATAGCAAATGGAATACACCAGCTTTTCATATCGTCGCAACAGTTCTTTGAATTGTTCTTCCTGATTAATTTTTACCCGCCTCCTCTCTTTTGTTTCTTATCTTCTCATCTATTATAACGATAGTGTTTGTAATATGTCTTCAGGTTTTGTAAAAATTTTAAAATTTAAATTTTACTTCGTTATATGATAAGTTGTATTCTCTCACTTAAAAAGGATTAAGAGCTTCCTCTTAATCCTTTCTGGTCTTCTTTGCCACGAACCTTGCCACCTGATAAACCGGACCTTCCATGTAGTGTCTGACGTCCTTTAATTTTTGACGGATCGGAATCTGCTGCGGGCAGTGCTGTTCACATTTTCCGCACCCGATACACTTGGATGCCGTGGTCTCATTTGTTCGCAGCGTCGTACACATAAAATATGCTCTCATTCCGCTGTAATAGCTGTCCGTATACCTTGTGTTGTATGCCGCAAAGCAGCCCGGTATATCGACTCCCTGCGGGCATGGCATACAATAACCACAGCCGGTACAACCGACTTTTATCTTTTTATTAATCTCTGATTTCACTTTTTCAAATACCTGCAGTTCTTCGAGCGTGAGCGATTCCGCCTGTGCCTCCGACGCAATCCTGACATTTTCTTCTACCTGTGCCACGTCGTTCATGCCGGATAAAATAACATTGACCTGCGGATGATTCCACACCCAACGCAGTCCCCATTCCGCCGGGCTTCGCTTCGGTGCCGCCTTTTCAAATACCCTTTTTGCATTTTCCGGCAATCCCTGTACCAGTCTTCCCCCACGAAGCGGCTCCATAATGATCACAGGAAGTCCCTTTTGATTTGCGTACTGCAAGCCTGCCAGCCCCGCCTGGGAATGCTCATCCATATAATTAAACTGAATCTGGCAAAAATCCCAGTCATAGGCATCTATGATCTTGATAAACTCTGTGCTTCCTCCGTGAAAAGAGAATCCGATGTTAAAAATTTTACCTTCTTCTTTTTTCTTTGCAATCCACTCTTTCATGCCGAGTGCAACAAGCCGTTCCCATGTCGCCACGTCATTGAGCATATGCATGAGGTAATATTCGATATGATCTGTCTGCAATCGCTCTAACTGCTCGTTAAAATAGCGTTCCATATCCTCAATCGTTTTGACATAATAATGCGGCAATTTTGTCGCAATATTGACCTTGTCGCGATAACCTTTTGCCAAAAATTTACCGAGACAGACCTCGCTCCCACCGTAAGTATACGCCGTATCAAAGTAGTTGACTCCCGCGTCGATTGCGGCTTTCATTTCCCTCTCGGCTTTTTCCTGATCGATATTTCCGCCTTTTTTGGTAAAACGCAGACAGCCGTAACCTAAAATTGATAATTTTTGATTGTTTTTCTGGTTGATCCGATATAGCATAACAGTCCTCTTTTTCATTCTTATTTTTTTATTGTATCGGAATATCGACACAGTTGCAAGTAAATCACTTTTTCAAATTTCGTTTTTCCACAGAAAAAGGAGATTCTGACTACTGGTTCAGAATCTCCTTTAAAGTTTTCGCCGACTCTTTCAGAGCTTGTGTTTCCTCTTCATTTAATGATACCGGCACCTTTGTTTCTATTCCGTCTTTTCCTACAATTGCCGGCATACTGAGTGCCACTCCTTCAATTCCGTATTCGCCCTGCATCAGACCGGATACCGGAAGGATTGATTTTTCGTCACGCACAATGGCTTCGCAGATACGGCGGATTGCCATAGCAATTCCGTAATTGGTTGCCTGTTTCTTGTCTATGATCTCATAGGCACTGTTTTTGACTGTCTTGGCAATGCGTTCCATCTCTTCATCATGGTTGGTGTGTCCCCGCATTTCACAAAACTTGTGAATCGGGATTCCCGACACGTTTGCACTGCTCCATGCCGCAATCTCACTGTCTCCATGCTCTCCGATAATGAACGCATGAATACTGCGGCTGTCGACTCCCAAATGTTCTCCCAGTTCCGCTTTTAATCTTGCCGTGTCCAAAACCGTTCCCGAACCGATGACGCGATTGCTCGGAAATCCACTCAGCTGCACCGCCGTATATGTGAGAATATCTACCGGATTCGCTACGATCAAGAGGATTCCCTGACAGTTATGTGCTACGATCTTGCCCATAATGTCCTCAAAAATTTTTACATTTTTGTGTACCAGATCCAATCTTGTCTCATCGGGTTTTTGGTTTGCTCCTGCCGTAATAATAATGATGGACGCATCTGTAATGTCTGCATAGTCTCCCGCATAGATTTTCATCGGACGTGCGAGCGGAACACCGTGACCGATGTCCATTGCCT
>CAKRJK010000261.1 GCA_934351705.1 uncultured Lachnospiraceae bacterium | reverse complement strand
GTTCTATAAAGGTTACCACGAAGTGTCCCTTTTGGCAAGTTTTTCTCAATCAGTAAAGCGTTTCTAACTGTACATCCCGATAGTAAAATTCCAGAATCTGACGGTAGGACATTCCCTGTTTTGCCATTGCATCCGCTCCGTACTGGCTCATTCCGATCCCGTGTCCGAAACCGCCCCCGATGACGGTTGCCTGCATACTTGCCGCATCATAGTCAAAAAAGCAATACGCACTCGGCAGTACGGTCATCTCGGTATGCTTCGTTCCGTTTTTACAAACAACTTCCGTCAGTCCACACCCAAGAACCTTTCTGATATTATATTCATTCTTTAGTAAAACGTCTCCGTTCTCAAACCCGATTTTTAATGAAAGAATCACACCGCTCTCGCCGCGTTCTGCCACACTGATTCCACGTAAAGCACCGAAGCCCTTCATGCTTTTCTTTTCTTCTCCTCCCGACGTAAAGCTCACATTTTCGGGAGCGTTTTGATACATCTTTTCCAGTTGTGCGCAAAGTGCTTCTTCTTTCCGTTGAAAATCCAGCCTTGCATTCCAACGGTAATAAGGTGACTGTCTCTCGTAAGCCGTTTCATCCTCCCCACTGATATAAGCACGGAAAGTCTGTTCATCCGCAAGACTCCCTCCGTCCTGATTTCCCCGAACCCAGACTCCCTGCAGATAACCGTATCCGTCCTGTGTTCCTTTATTCCAACTGTTCATATCCCCGGTATGTCCGCATGAGGTTGAAAAATAGTATGCCTCCACGACCTTATCCCGGTATTCAAGCCCCTCTGCACAGGTGGCATTTACCGCTTCTTTCATCTTTTGCGTGCAGGCATTCTTGTTATACACCTGATAATTCGTGCTGTCGTCTACATGAGCGCCGAGTGCCGCATACTCTCCCTTTGTCAGCTGGATATACGCGTAACTTCTAGCGCAGACCGCCTGTGCTTTTAATGCCTCGCTCTCAAAGCTGTCCGGCATTTCGCTTGGCAGTACACCGCAGATATAGCGTTCAAAATCCACGATATTAACCAACGTGTAGCCTTTGTCGGTCTTTCTGATCTCCAGACTGCCGGAGTAACCAAGCGTCAGCGGTGTTCCGTCCTCTTTGACCGGATAAGCCGTTCCTTCTGCTGCCGGCTCGATGCGCAATACCGTCTCGGTGGAATCCCCGATCCATTCTTTTGCCGAAACCGCCTGCCCTGCCTGACAGGCTGTCTGTTCCTGATTCCGATATACCGTAAAATCCGTATCGGAGGAAATGCGAAGCTCGTCATAATACGGGCTGTCCTGATTTAACAACAGCACTCTGACATTTTTTATCTTTGCCGCCTCGTGAAGCAGAAGTGCCTGCACTTTTCCCTCTCCGACGATATAAGACACTTTCATGTTGTCTAACACAATGTCTTTCATGGACACCTCCTCGATCCGGTTATAATCACGATAAACCGGAACACGCTCCGAGAGCGGAACCTGTCCATAGCCTTCAATCTCTATTTTTTGTGCATCCATTCTGATGAGTCTGCCCTCGATCGAAGCCTCTTTTTTCCGAATCTCTTTTACCTCTCCCTTTTCAAATACAAGATCACAGACGCACGGTTTTAAATCCTGCTGTTTTTTGTCCACCTGTATCAGATACTCTCTTTTATCGAACAGTACTGTCATTTTTCCTTTTTTCATATCCTTTAAATAGGCATTTAAAAGCGTGATCTTCTGTGACCGGTTGTCTGCAATGCCAAGAATTTCTCCCCCTTTGACATACACCCGGTAGCTTGTAAAGTCCTCTGCCCGAAGCAGCTTTCCTTTTAACTCAAAGGTTCCCTCACTGGTATAGACTTTCTTTTCCTTATTGTCCACAGACAATATCATCAGTTCCTTTTGTGCCACCTGCTTGTCTGTGTCCAGATAATCTAAAATCTGTCCGTAGATAGCATTCCACTCTTTTTGTGTTACCTTTCTGATATTGTCTTTTTGTTTGTATGTAATATAATCCTTCAAATGGATTTTTTCCAGCAAAGCCTCCAGTTCTCCGTAGGTGAGATACGTTCCGTCCGCCTCCTGCCAGATTCCCGTCACCGCATTCAACTGCATTTCGACTTCGGATATCGGCACTCTTTTTTGTGAGTATGTTGTTGTATCACCAAATAACCGTCGAAACAAAAAAATTGCTGCAAGCAATGCCACTGCCGCGATTGCTATTCCGATTATCACTTTTTTCTTTTTCATGATTTCCATCCTTATTTTTCCAAAATTTATGTCGTAGAAAAGAAGCTGCTAAATACTTAGCAGCTTCCTCTTGTCTTTTGTATCGCTATCTTTGGTAATGTTATCCTTTGTAATATTATCTTTCGTAATATCCTCTTTGGTAACATTTATCTTTGGTATATGATGTCTTTGGTATTCTATGAATTCTTTCGTACCTCATATACGTGTCTTTCGTGTATACCCAAAATGCCGGTTCCTACAATTTTGACTCATAGCAAAGCTAGGTGGGTTACCGCAACTGCTCTTCTGCCTTCCGCTGCAAATCGGCGGCCTGACATCCAAGTCAGCAATATAAGAATCCCATAAAAGTAAATGTAGGTTCAAAATAGTAGGGTGTCGCACATCCCAGGAATTTCTTTTCTTTATTATACTCTAGTATGTGTTGCTTTTCAACAAAAAATGAGTTGCAAATTTTGTCAAAAATTGCAGGAAAATTTTGTGAAAAACGCATCTTGAAATTT
>CAKRJK010000260.1 GCA_934351705.1 uncultured Lachnospiraceae bacterium | reverse complement strand
ATTAAACAATCTGGCAGACAGGGAGAAGCTGGGAACTACTTCAAAAGTGCCGCGGTGGGCGGTTGCTTACAAATATCCGCCGGAAGAAAAAGAAACAAAACTTTTAGACATTGAATTATCCGTAGGAAGAACGGGACGTATTACACCGACTGCTGTGTTTGAGCCAATCCGTCTTTGCGGTACGACGGTATCCAGGGCGACATTGCACAATCAGGATTTTATCAATGAGTTAGACATCGGAATCGGGGATACCATTGTGGTATACAAGTCAGGCGAGATCATACCGAAGGTACGCAGAGTGCTTCACGAAAAACGACCGGAAGGCGTAGTATGCTATCAGATACCGGAGGTCTGTCCGGTGTGCGGAAGCAAGACGGAGCGGGAACGTGATACTGCCGATATTAAGTGTACGTCACCGAATTGTCCGGCACAGCTGGAGCGTCATATCATCAATTTTGTCGGCAGAGATGCGATGGACATCAAAGGTTTCGGAACGGTGTATATCGAAGATTTGATCCGTCTGGGATATATTCATGATATTGCCGATATTTATGTCTTGAAAGAGCACAGAGAAGAACTGATTGAACAGGGAATTATCGGAAAAGAGAAAAATACGGATAAGCTGTTAGAAGCAATCGAGAAATCAAAAGAGAACGAGGCATGGCAGCTGTTGACCGGCTTTGGCATTCCGAATGTCGGAAAAGCGGCGGCAAAGACCTTGTTAAAATATTTCGACAGCATTCCAAATCTGCAAAATGCGAAGATAGAAGAACTCGTGCAGGTAAACGATGTCGGTGAGATTACCGCCTGCTGTATCAAAGATTATTTTTCAAAAGAAGAAAACAGACACATTATCGAGCGGCTGCAGGAATACGGTGTCAATATGCAAAAGAAAGAAGAACAGACAACCGACTTGACGTTGGAAGGCCTTACGTTTGTAATAACCGGAACATTGCCGACGATGGAGCGAAAAGAGGCGGCAGCACTGATCGAAGCCCACGGGGGCAAGGTCACGGGTTCCGTTTCCAAAAAGACAAATTATCTGCTTGCGGGAGAGAATGCGGGAAGTAAGCTGACCAAAGCACAGGAGCTTGGAATCACGGTGCTTGCAGAACAGGATTTACAGGATATGTTGCAAAAATAAAACGAGTATGCGAAAAGCGAAGGGGAAGAACTATGCCAATCAAAACACAGGGAGATTTACCGGCAAAAGAAATTTTGGAAAATGAAAATATATTTGTGATGGATGAAAACCGTGCAATGCATCAGGATATCCGACCGTTGCAGGTGTGTATTTTAAACTTGATGCCGTTAAAAGAGGATACGGAGTTACAGCTTTTGCGTGCGTTGTCCAATACACCGTTACAGGTGGACATTACTTTTTTGACCGTCAAGAGTCATGAGTCACAGAATGTCTCGGCAAATCATTTGAACAAGTTCTATACGACGTTTGAACACATCAGACATCGGAAGTTTGACGGAATGATCATCACAGGAGCGCCGATCGAACATCTTCCGTATGAGGAAGTGGATTATTGGGAAGAATTATGTCAGATCATGGACTGGACAAAGACGAACGTGACCAGTACCATGCATATCTGCTGGGGAGCACAGGCAGGACTTTATTATCACTTCGGGATTAATAAAGTGCCATTACCAAAAAAACTTTTCGGGGTTTATCCGTTTCGTGTGTTAAACCGCAAAGTGCCGTTAGTCCGTGGATTTGATGATGTATTCTACGCGCCGAACAGCCGCCACACCGCGATCTTAACGGAGGATATTGAAAGCTGCGGCGAGTTAAAGGTGTTGGCAAAATCGGATGAGGCGGGCGTATTCCTGTGTCTGTCCAACGAGGGCAAACAGATTTTTGTGATGGGGCACCCGGAATATGACAGGGTGACCTTAGATAAAGAGTACCACAGAGATCTGAACAAGGGCTTGCCAATCGAACTGCCGTATAATTATTACCCGAATGATGATGCAAAAGAACGGCCGTTATTACAGTGGAGAGCCAACAGCAATAATCTGTTCAGCAACTGGCTTAATTATTATGTATACCAGGTAACACCGTATGAATTGTAAAAAATTCTTCACAACTTTTATTTCCAAATAGGGAATAATCTGTTATAATAGGTTCATATTAGATATTGGAGGTAGAACAATGGCAGAAGACAGACAGAGTTTTTGTATAAAAGAAGACAAATCAGGAGAAGTCCGCGTTGCGGGTGAAGTCGTTGCAATCATTGCGGGACTGGCAGCAACAGAGGTTGACGGTGTCAGCTCAATGGCGGGCAATATCACAAATGAACTGGTAAGCAAGCTGGGAATGAAGAACCTTTCCAAAGGAGTAAAAATCTCGATTGCAGAATCCAGTGTCAAGGTGGATATTGCACTCAACATCGCTTACGGTTATGCGATTCCTGATGTTTCCGGCAAGGTTCAGGAACGTGTAAAAAATGCAATCGAGACAATGACAGGTCTGGAAGTAACCGATGTCAACATCCGTATTGCAAGCGTAGATATGGAAAATACGAAATAATGCTTTTTAAATATGCACAGATGTTGTATAATAAGGAGTGTCCTAAGGGGCATTCCTTTTTTACGATATGGGAAAAAGAGAATAGAAGATATGAGGTAGACAAGTGAGCAGAAGAGAGTTAAGAGAACAGATTTTTAAAATGTTATTTCGCATAGAATTTCATGAGAGTGAGGAACTCACAGAGCAGATG
>CAKRJK010000259.1 GCA_934351705.1 uncultured Lachnospiraceae bacterium | reverse complement strand
ACTTCTAACTGTGCAAGCTGTGCCCGGTATTCCTTATGGTTCAAAAGTCTGTTTACATACTCCATTTATCTTACCATCATAAAAAATTGATTCTGAAGCTCCTGATCCTCTTCAAAAATACCGCGTGTTACATAGCTGACCGTTTTGCTCCCCGGCTTCTTAACGCCCCGCATGGTCATGCACATATGCTCTGCCTCTATCATAACCATCGCACCCTTCGGCTTTAGGTATTCCATCAGGGCATCTGCAATCTGCGAACAAAGCTGCTCCTGTATCTGCGGTCTTCTCGCATACACTTCTACCGTTCTTGCCAGCTTGCTCAAGCCCACCACTTTTCCGTCCGGGACATAAGCAACATGTGCCTTTCCGTAAAAAGGTAAAAGGTGATGTTCACAGGTAGAATAAAAGACTATGTCCTTTTCCAAGACCATCTGATTATTATCAACCGAAAATGTCTTTGACAACGGCTCTTTTGCATCCTTGCCCAATCCGCCAAAAATTTCTTCATACATTCTCGCGATACGGTCCGGCGTCTCTGCCAAACCCTCTCTGTTACAGTCCTCGCCGATTCCCTCTAAAATCAGCCGGACTCCCTGTTTAATCTTATTCTCGTCCATGTATCTTACCTGTACTTTCTTCTTCTCTTTCAGATATAATCTCCGATAACGCCAACTTCAACTCTCCAAGATAAGAAAGCGAACCCCATGCGACGATTACCGCATTCTGTTCCCTTGCCTCTGTAATTGCCGAATCGAGTGCCTCTGCTATTGAGGTTTTTGCATGTACCTTAATATCTCCTGTGATCCGCTTTGCCAGAAGCTCTGCGGATAACGCCCTCGGATTGTCCGGTGTCACCGTATATGCCGACTGTGCCAGCGGTATCAAAGTCCGCAGCATCTGACTGCTGTCCTTATCTGCAAGTACTCCTATTATATAAATTATTTTGCGATTTGTAAAATGCTTTTGTATGGAAGCGGCGAGCTGCATTGCCGCCGCCGGATTGTGTGCTCCGTCAAGAATCAGCGTCGGTGCATGACACACGCATTCAAACCTGCCCTGCCAGCGTGCCTTTTTTACTCCTGCCCGCACATGTTCTTTCTCCAGTGCATAGCCCTTTTGCTCTAACACTTCAAGCGTCTTTGCCGCGAGCATCAGGTTTTCTCTCTGGTAATTGGCATTTAAGGTCGTCTCCAGCCTTCCGTAGTGGGGATGATATAAGACCAGTGCCGTATCCGTCTGTTCACACGGAACCTTTTCCCATTCCGAACAATAAAATTCCGCTTTCTTTTCTTTTGCCTCATCACGCAATACCTGTGTGACTTCGGGTTTTTGAACGGTTGTGACGACCGGACATCCCTCTTTGATAATGCCTGCCTTTTGTTTTGCGATCTCTGTGAGTGTATCTCCCAAAAACCGCATATGATCCATGCCGATCGACGTGATCACGCTGCAAACCGGACTTGAAATCACGTTGGTTGCATCTAAGGCTCCGCCCATTCCGACCTCAAGCAGCACTATATCACATCGCTGCCGGTAAAAATACAGGAATGCGGCGGCTGTTTCCGCCTCAAAGGAGGTCGGGTGCGGTTTTCCCGCAAGTACCAGCGATTCACACGCCTGTTTTACCTTTTCCATCAGTTCCGCGTAATCCTTTTCGGTGATTATCTCTTCTCCGATCCGGTAAATTTCTCTTTCCGAAAAAACCGCAGGAGAATGATAGCGTCCTACCCGGTATCCGTTCTGCGTCAGTGCCGCAGACAAAAAGGCACAGACCGAACCTTTTCCGTTTGTTCCCGCCACGTGGATACACGGAAGTTCTGACAACGTCTTTTGCCATGCTGCTCCGAATAATGTTTCCATAAGATTTGTGATATTTTCCAAACCCGGAACGCTCCCGTATTGTTTGGTTGTCTCTATAAATGCTCTCGCCTGTTCATATGTCATTTCTTTACGCCTTTGGTATCACGTTTTGCCATGTGCAGCCTGTTTAGTACAATTTCTTTTTCGCCGAGCTCTACGCTACGTGTCTCGCCCTCGGAGAGTATGTGGATTGCACACAGTAAGTCCTGTGTACCCAGACGCATTCCGCGGACTCCGATGGCTCCCTTTTTCTTCTGCGGTATCTCTGCGGTGTCAATTCGAAGGAAATAGCCTTTTTCCGACTGCATGACAAGCGTATCTCCCTCATTTAAGATACGGACCGAAAGCAGTTCATCACCCTCTGCCAGTTTCGTTGCCGCCGTGGTTCGTTTTGATACGTCAAACTCGCTGCCGTCCACGACTTTGAGCATTCCCTGCTTTGTTCCAAAGAGGACTCGGCTCTCTTTTAATGCCTCTAAATTCATCAGATAGATCAGTGTCTCCCGACTGCTGTCATAATTGCTAAGATTGTCAATCGGCTGTCCTTTATCACGGAATTTTCCAAACGGCACATCCAGCATTTTTATCATGTGAAGCTGTCCGTTTGCCGAAAAAGCACAAAGCCTGTCTGTGTTTTTACAAGGGATGACATATTTGTTCTCGGAATCTGCCGCCTCCTTGTTGCGTTCATAGGTTGCAAAATCCACGCACCTTGCATAGCCGAAGCGGTCCATCAAAAATACAACATCCTGTTCCTCTATCTTCTTCTCCTGCACGACTGCCGCCGCTACATTGTCAATGACCGTCTTTCTCTCTTTTGCATATTCCTTCTTAAACGCATCCAGCTCTTTGATGATGACCCTGGCCATGGATTTGTAATTGTTCAGGATATCCTGATACCTGTCAATGTTT
>CAKRJK010000258.1 GCA_934351705.1 uncultured Lachnospiraceae bacterium | reverse complement strand
GGAGATGTTTACAGCAAATATGAACCGTGGAATGCGGGAAATTATTACAGCGGAAGCATGGAATTTGAAGTGAGCGGAAAATCCTTTCATTTAGAGAGGAACCTATACCACAAAGAAAAGAGTGCCTCACTGTATAATACAGAGGACGGAGAACAGCTTTCGGTTGAGTACGGTGATCTTCAAATGCTCTTGGGCGGAATGACAAAGAGTGTATATGAAAATACCTGCAGCATTTCGCAGGCGGGGGCAGTCACCGGAAAAGAGATGGCGGTTTTTGTACAAAATTATATGGCAAATGCCACCAACACAGGCGAGGGAAATATCGAACTCCACCGGATACTTTCCGATTTGCAGAATAAAAAGAGCAAAACTGCGAAAGAAATAAAAGAAGAGACAAAAGACAGAACCCTTAAGATGGAAAAACTTCAGATGGAACGTGAAATGCTGGAGGAGGATATTGCCAGAATACGCAAAAAGAACCCGACAGTGCAAAAAGAAACGGAAAAAGCCAAGACACTAAAGCACAGGATCAGTATGTGCGTTATGCTGCTGGGGTGTTTTTTACTGGCGGGCTGGTTTTTGACAGCCGCGATTTTGCAGTATGATATGTCGATGGTTATGGAGAACAGTGTGCTGATCGGCATTTCTACATTGATCGCAGCGGCAATCGCATACATTGTGGAGCGGTTCCGTCCGAGGCGGCAGGAGATGTGCTATGAGGCGGAATATCCCGATGAGGAGCTGCAGGAAAAAGAGACGCGGTTGTTTAATGTGCTGGAATGCCAGACGGAACTGGAACATCCTACGGAGAGGGAGAGCGAATTAAAACAGTATGAGTCGGCATACGACATTGCATACCAGACCATCAAAAATCTGGCAGGAGAGATTTATGAGGATTTCGGTGACAGAATCAATGAGACGGCGTCAAGGATTTTGGCGCAGATTACGGAGGGAAGATACCACCGGATTCAGATTGACGAAAACATGGACGTTACGGTTGTCGCAAAAGATAAAGTGTGCAGACCGGAGCAGCTAAGCGAGGGTACGTTACAGCAAATCTATCTGGCATTTCGGATGAGTCTGGGAGAAATTTTTTCTAAGGAGGAGCCAATGCCGTTTCTGCTGGATGAGACGTTTGCTTTTTATGATGAAAAGAGGACAAAGCAGGCATTATACTGGCTTTCAAGACAGGAGCATCAGACCATTTTGTTTACCGCAGGACAACGGGAAATGGAATATCTGGATGAGATGGGAATTGCTTATCAAAAGATAGAGCTAGAGGGAAATTAACATGGCGAAGCGAAAGAAGAAGAAAAAATATCGTGGATTTCGACTGTTTGTAAAGATTCAGGTGTTCTTAATCCTATTGGTCATCGGAGGATTGGTATTCTATTATTGCGGCGGATATGCAAAAAAAATCGAGCATATGAAATCCGAGGCATACGACTTTGTACACTCCACAGGGGAGGAGGTATTCAAAGAATCGCAGACAAGCCTCGTCTATGACGCGAACGGGAATCTGATCTCGGTGTTAAAAGGCGAAAAGGATATGTATTATCTGGAGTATAACCAGATTCCGACCGATGTGTGCAGTGCGATTGTGAGTATTGAGGATAAAAAGTTTTACCAGCATCACGGAGTTGACTTCAAGGCAATTGCCAGAGCGGTTAAGGCAATGATCGAAAACGGTGAGGTGACACAGGGAGCCTCCACGATCACACAGCAGCTTGCCAGAAATATTTATCTGACACAGGATAAAACATGGGAGCGTAAGGTAGAAGAAATCTTTATTGCGACGGATCTGGAAAAAATATACAGCAAAGAGCAGATATTGGAGTTTTATCTGAACAACATTTATTTCGGAAACGGATACTACGGAATCCAGGCGGCAAGTAAGGGATATTTTAACACAGAGGTCAAAAACTTAAGTCTGTCACAGATTGCTTTTTTGTGTGCGATACCGAACAATCCGACGATCTATGATCCGGTGGATCACATTGACAACACGCTGAAACGCCGTGACCGTATTTTGAGAAATATGTACGAGGACGGCAAGATTACTCAAGAAGTCTACGAGGAGGCAAAGGCAGAAAATATCACGTTGGAAAGACCGCAGAGTATCAAAAACGACTATGTCGAAACGTACACGTATTACTGTGCAACGAGAGCGTTGATGAAACAGCAGGGCTTTGAGTTTAAATCGGAGTTTTCAAGCGAAACGGAAAAAGAATCCTATGAGGAGGCATATCGGGAACTGTACGAGGAATGCAATAAGCAGCTTTATACGGCGGGTTATCGGATTTATACCTCGATCAATCTGGATATGCAGCAGGAATTGCAGAATGCCATAGATACGACGTTACAGGACTATACGGAAGTCAATGAAGAGGGAATCTACAAGCTGCAAAGTGCGGCAGTCTGCATTGACAATACCTCGGGTTACGTGAAAGCCATTGTCGGAGGAAGAAGTCAGGAGTATAATGGATATACAATCAATCGTGCTTACAAAAGTTACCGACAGCCGGGTAGTGCCATCAAGCCGTTAATCGTATATACCCCGATGTTTGAAAAGGGTTACACACCCGACACGGAAGTGATGGACGAGCCGATTGAGGACGGCCCGAGCAATGCGGACGGTGTATATTCAGGAAAGATCACGGTGCGTACTGCGGTGGAGAAATCTAAAAACACCGTGGCATGGAATCTGTTAGCGGCACTGACACCGGAAAAGGGCTTGGAATATCTCGCGAAGATGAATTTTGCAAGGCTGGATGAAAATGACAAACGT
>CAKRJK010000257.1 GCA_934351705.1 uncultured Lachnospiraceae bacterium | reverse complement strand
GGAATCGAACAGATCAACCGCCGCGTGATGGAAAAAGTCACACACCTGATGCTGATTACCGATTCCAGCAGAAAAGGAACCCAGGTAGTACAGACCATAAAAAAAGTAGCGGATGAGCTGGTGATGTATGAAGAGGCGGGCGTGATCATCAACCGTCTGCCGGATATGGAAGTAATTCAGTACATGGATTTGGCAGATCTGCCTGTTTTGGCAACGATTCCGGCAGATGCTTCACTGGCAGAATTTGATTTAAAGGGCGAAAACGTATTTTATCTGTCAGAAGACGCTGCGATTGTAAAGGGTGCAAGAGAAGCATTGGAAAAAGTAAAGATTTTATGATGAAGAGGGAAGTGCATGAAAGACTTAAAACATTTATACTATTTTGAAAAACTATTGGAGGATGCCAATAACGAGTTGGTACGGCAGGCACAGGCAGACGGACGTATCTGTGTGGGAAGCGTCTGTTATCAGGTGCCGGAGGTATTGCTTGAGCTGCCGGGAACTTTTACGGTAAGATTGCGGGCACCGCGTACCGGTTCTATGGAGATGGGAACCTACTATCTGACCAGTTTCCTGTGTGAATATTCCAGAGCGTTATTGGAACGTGCGATAGAGGGCGGCTATCAATTTTTGGATTGTATGATGGCACCGGATGCCTGTACGATGATTAACCGTTGTGTGGAAAACATGGAACTTTTACATACCATGACCAAAGAAAAATTCTTCTATAAATATTTGGAAGTGCCGATGAAAGCGGATGATAACGGATTAAATCTTTACGTGTCGGAGTGCCGTCACAAAATTCTGGACGCGTTGACCGAGGTGTACGGAATCGATACCGGGGATGCGGCTCTTAGACAGGCAGTGGAAAACCACAACAAAGTGTGCCGACTGATCACAGAGATCGGAAATTTCCGCAAGGAGAAAAATCCACGCATTACAGGATACGAGTTCCATATTATCTGTATGGCAACCTACGTCTGTCCAAAAGATATGCTGTTAGAAAAATTAGAAGAGACCTTGGAAGAGATCAAGACCAGAGAGCCGGATGAAAAACCAAAGTATCGTGCAAGGGTGGTAGTTGCCGGTTCTGAGATTGACGATGTCGATATGATCAAGCTGATAGAAGAATCCGGTGCATTGGTGGTCGCAGACCGTTTCTGCTACGGTTCACTGCCGGGACGGGAAGAGATTATACTGAATGATACGGAAGATGTATTAACCCAGATCTGCCGTCATTATATGATGCATTGCATGTGTCCGCGTCACATGGATACGCCAAAGATGAACCGGAGAAAAGAGTACATTGACGAGCTTGCAAAAGAGTACCATGCGGACGGTATCATTTTTGAACAGATGAAATTCTGCGATCCGTGGGCGTATGAGCGGATGGTGGGGACTTACGATCTGCGTGAAAAATACGGTTATCCGGTATTATCCATTGACCGACCTTATGCGGTGGGTTCTTCGGGACAGGTGCGTACCCGTGTACAGGCCTTCGTGGAAAGTATTGAAATCAAGAAAATTCAGGGAGGTGTGAAATAATGGGAAAAGCAGTCGGAAGTGAAAAACTGGGCAATCTTTATAACGGAACAAAAGTACGAAAACGCCGTGAGTGGAGAGGTTTTAAAGATACGTGGTATGACTACACCCGCTGGCTGAAAATTATGGGAGTGCTGTTAAAATTCATGGCAAAGCCACGCAATGTCAAAGCCTTTTTCCGTTATCGCTGGATGTTAAATTATCTGGCGGTACCGATGATGATCGATAAGCATACCGTAGGGCTTCGCGGCAATCATTTACGCATTGCCCATGAAGAGTACGATCTGGTTGCGGAGGATATTGCAAAGATGTTGGATAATATTTTCCGTGCCGACAGAAATATCGGAAATGACACAGAGTTTTCCAAAAAGATTGTTTTGCTTGATGAGAACGAGATGAGCCAGATCATGTGCGGTTTTCCAAACCTGATCGGATTAAGCTGGGAGATTCCGTCAGTCTATGTATCGGTACTGCTGCAGGGAGATGCGGTCACACATTATCTGGATGTAATCCAGGAATTCGGTATGCCGGGAGATGTCTGCCCTATGCCGGCGGCGGAGGCGGGAGTCTGCATAGATGATGATATCCCGATTTTCGGTGCGTGTGCCGTACAGTGTAACACTGTGACGGTTCTTTGATGGGAAACGGAATTATTTCAAGAAGACTGGAATCAGAAGGAATCCCGTGCTTCCAGCTTGCCACACCGCTTCGTCATACAGAGGCGGGCGTGCAGGAATATGCCGCACAGGAAATCCGCAATGCGATCAAGTTTATTGAGGAGCATACGGGAGAAAAGTGGGATTGGAATGCTTACTTTGAATGTGCTAAGCGGTTCAATGCAGAGACAAGGGAGCGGATCGAGTGGATGGAAATGTCCCGTACGGATTATCCGCAGGTGTTCGGTGCAAACTTAGCACTCTATGCCGAGACAACCTATATGGCGATTGGTGGAAAAGTGCCGGCTTTTGTGGAGGCAGACAAAAAAATCACAAAGTTAGCACAGGAATCCTATGAGCGAAAAGAAATGCTGGTACCGGAATATCGTCATCGTGCGATTATCTGGGGTGTACAGGCACAGTATTATACAGACTTTTTACCGTGGCTGCAAAACTGCTGGGGAATTTTACCGTTGGTTGATATGTTAAGTCTGGTGTCTATGGAGATGATCTCCGAGGATGATAAAGAACAGGCAATTTACGATATGGCACATCTGTATGAGAACATGATCATGAGAAACCGTACGCATGGCGGCTATGAAGTACTGTTGGATGATCTGTGG
>CAKRJK010000256.1 GCA_934351705.1 uncultured Lachnospiraceae bacterium | reverse complement strand
CGCTTAGAGCGATATCGGTGCGTTTTAATTTGTTGTATTTGTCAAAATACTTTTTCGCGTTTTCGGTCGGACTTAATAAAGGATCTAACGGAACGGTGATCATCTCATTCGTGTAATAGTTGAGTGCCTCCATGCTTTTTGCACCTTCGGTGACTCCGTAACCGTAAGTGTTGATCAGTTCGCCGTAAACCTTATATTTTTCCCGTTTCTCCGTGTCCTTTAACTGCTTTTGCTGCAAGTTGTATTTCTTGCGGTTACGCTCTAGGGCGGTGGAAACGATTTTGCGTAAATCCGTAGATTTTTGACGCATATGTGTAAAAAGATTCTTCTTGGCGTAATAGTTCTCCAATACCCCGGACATGGTCTCGAAAGGAACAGTTTGAAGCTCTGCGTACTGCGTTAAGGCAAAGGCGGAAAATTCAATCGGTTCTTTGCCTTTCATTACAATGTTCGGTGCAAAACGGTGCTCCTTGATGTCCTCCATGTACCAGAGAAACTGATGCGAAAGATGAAGCAGTTCATCCTCGCTGAAAGACGCAACGGGAGCGTCGGAGTCAAGATTTGCACGGTAACAGATCTCGCTTGCACTGATCGGACTGATACCCGTATACGAAGTATAGATCGCTTTTGCGAGCGTGGTCGGTTTTTGTGCGATGCATGAGATAAAACCGGTTTCACTCTCCGTCAAAGGATTTCTTTTTTCCTGTGTTTTCGGAATGAAATAGGTACGTCCGGGAAGAACCTCACGCACGGAGCTGACCTGTGCGGAAATGTGCTTGATACTGTCAATAATCATGTCATTCTCATCACAGAAGATAAGATTGCTGTGTTTTCCCATAATCTCTACGATCAGAGATTTTGTACACAAATCACCCAGCTCATTTAAATGTTCGATTTCAAAGCGGATGACACGCTCCATATCGGGCTGTGTAATCCTGACAATACGTCCGTTTGCGATATGCTTTCGCAGCAACATACAAAAGTTCGGTGCGTTCATAGGACTCGGTTTGTTCTGGTCAGTCAGATAGACCAGAGGAAGAGAAGCGGATGCACAGAGCAACAGTCTGATCTGTCCGACTGCGCCGCCCTTGACCGTGAGCAGGATTTCGTCATGCTCTGGCTGTGCAATCTTTGCGATTCTTCCGTTTAAAATAGTTGTATTTAATTCGTGGACAATATTTGCCACTGTAATTCCGTCAAAAGCCATAGCTGCCTCCATCTTTATTTTTATCAGTTCTAGTGTACTCACAGAGGGCAAAATCTGTCAATCTTTTTTCGAAATATGTGAATGTGCCGGAGGGAGAAAACACAAATTATCTGCACCGTCGTGATATACGTGATACCCTTAACTATTATTAATCTGACAAAATCATTAATTTTCTGACTAATTAGACGGATTTGAAATTGTGCAAAACTAACAAAAACACACAGAAAAAACACTGCTACAAAAACGAAAATGTGCAAAGAAAATCGGCATTATTAACAAAAATGAAGAGAACCGAAAAAAAGTATTTAAACAATATTTACACAAAATGGAAGGGATGATAGAATTGAAAAGCTGGTTTACGACGGCAATGAAAGACAAGGAGAGGGACACTTATGAAACAAAAGATTGTAGGAATTGTTGCGGCTTGTGCCTGCGTATTTATGTTTGTGGCAGGCGGTGTGGGCTTTTGGGAAATCCAAAAGGAAGCAAAAGAAAAACAGGCAGAAAAAGAAGCAACACTGGAGCAGCTCGACACGTTGAAGGCAGGCGTGGCAAAACTGGAAAAAAATCGTGCGGCATACGAGGAAGGTGTAAAGACCTATGAATCAGGTATGACACAGTATGCGGCAGGAAAAGCAGAATATGCCAAAGGTCAGACAGATTTGGCAGCCGGTAAAAAGGAATATGAAGCCGGAAAGAAAACGCTTGCGGCAGGAAAAGTTGAGTATGCAAAAGGCCAGCAGACCTTAGCGGCAGGAAAAGCGGAGTACGCAAAAGGCCAGCAGGATCTTGCAACAGGAAAAGCAGAGTATGCAAAAGGCTTACAGGATTACCAGACAGGTCTTGCGACATACAATGCGGCAATCGCAAACAAGGATGCACTGGTTCAGCAGCAGACGGCAGCACAGATGACAACAGAGCAGGTGCAGACAATGATTGCCCAGAACATTCCGGCGGGCGTAAAATTAGCGGCATTAAAGACGATGGGCTTTTCTGAGGAACAGATTGCACAGATCAGTGCGGGACAAATGGCATTGGATGCATCACAGCAGGCGGCAATGGCAGCTACCGTGACTGCAATTCAATCAAATCCGGCAGCAATGGCACAGGTAGAAAGTGCAGTAACCGAAAAAGTTCAGGCAGGAGTTCAGGAAAAGGTTCAGGCGGCTGTTGACGCAAAACTGTTCTCTTCCAAACAGGAATTAGAGGCAGGAAAAGCAAAACTGGACACAGCGGCAGTTACGATTGCGGCAGGCGAGAAGAAACTTGCGGCGGCAGAAACAGAACTTGCGGCAGGCGAGAAAAAACTTGCGACAGCAGAGACAGAACTTGCGGCAGGCGAGAAAAAACTTGCGGCGGCAGAGACGGAAATTGCAGCGGGTGAGGTAAAACTTGCAGACGCAGAGGTACAGCTTGCAAATGCAGAGACACAGCTTGCGGAAGGAAAAACAAAGCTGGAAGTGTTTGAAAAAGGACAGGCACAGATCGACGAGGGTTATGCGACGGTTCTGAAAAACGAAAAAATCGCGGCAAAGGTCGACGGAGGAATGGAGATTCTGGATGCGGCTTATGAGGTGGTAGACGAGGAGACGGTTGCAACAACAGACCGTTTGATGGGAAGAGC
>CAKRJK010000255.1 GCA_934351705.1 uncultured Lachnospiraceae bacterium | reverse complement strand
CCTGATGGATACCGTAGTGGGCGTGAGCGGAAGTTCACCGGCATATGTATTTATGTTTATCGAGGCGATGGCGGATGAGGCTGTGGCAGAGGGAATGCCGAGAGCACAGGCGTATGAATTTGCCGCACAGGCAGTACTCGGAAGTGCGAAGATGGTATTAGATACGGGAAAACATCCGGGAGAACTCAAGGATATGGTATGTTCACCGGCAGGTACCACCATTCAGGCTGTCAAGGTTTTAGAAGAGTGCGGTTTCCGTGCCTCCGTTATGGATGCGGTGGAAGCATGCATAGAAAAATCCAGAAGTCTATAAAATATTAGAAAAATCATTGGGATAAAGAGGGGATGACAAAATGACAATAGAACCGATCATGTGTTGGATAGCACTGTTGATTATCCTGTTAGTGGTAGAGATTATTACCGTTGGACTGACTTCTATCTGGTTTGCCGGAGGTGCGTTGATCGCAATTTTTGCAGAGAGACTGGGAGCACCTGTCTGGCTTCAGATCGTTATTTTCTTTGCGGTGTCTTTGATACTTTTGTATTTTACAAGACCGTGGGCAGTGCGTTATGTCCAGTCGAAGAATGTAAAGACCAACTATGAAGAGATAGAGGGCAAGACCGTTCGTGTGACGCAGCGGGTGGATAACATCGCGGAAACAGGAATGGCTGTTTATAACGGTATGGACTGGACAGCGAGAGCCGAAGAGGACGAAGTGACCTTTGAGGAGGGAGAAGCAGCAACCGTGGTAGACGTAAGAGGAGTAAAATTAATTCTGAAAAAAGAGGAGAATGCTTAATTTCTTGCGAAAAGCCCCGAGGACGATTATAATAAGAATGGGATTAGAAAAACAGGAAGAGCGTGATGTGTAATGAAAGAATACACGATATCTGCGGAGTTGGGAGAACTGGAGCAAGTAAAGTCATATTTAGAGGACCTTTTGAAAGGAACACCAAGTTCAGAGGAAGAAAAGATGGCAATCGAGATCAGTGCAGAAGAAATTTTTGTAAATATTGTTAAATATGCAAAGATTTCTAAAAACAGTCCGATAGAATTGCGTTATGATTATCGCGAGGAAGAGCAGATTGTAATGTTGCAATTCCGTGATGAAGGAGTTTGCTTTGATCCGTTACAGAGTGAGGAGCCGAGGATACAGGAGGAACTGACCGGACGGGAGCCGGGAGGTCTTGGTATTTACATGGTCAAAAATATGATGGACGAAGTTCGTTATGAATATTGTGGTGGGAAAAACGTATTGACATTAGAGAAGAGACTTTCAAAGCAGAGGGAGGAAGATGTGAAATGGAGTTAAAAATCGAAGAGGGTAAGCTGGGAGAACACCCGATACTGAAACTGGAAGGAAGACTGAATGCTATCACCACAGAAGAATTTCAAAATGTATTGTTAGAGAGAACAAAAAACACATGGGATGACATTATCTTAGATTGTGAGAAGTTGGAATTTATCAGTAGTGCAGGGCTGCGCTCACTGCTTATCGGACAAAAAGAGCTGCAAAAAAAGGGTTACAGATTAGAACTCTGGCATGTGGGAAGTTCCATGATGCGGGTTTTAAAAATGACCGGATTCGACAGAATGTTAAAAGTGACTTAGCGAAAGGTGACTGTTTAAAACAAGCAGTCATTTTTTCGTGAATAAAGAGTAGTTGTTCAGGGTAGGATACTATTGGAAAACATAGGAATATAGATGGAAAAATATGTAAAAAAATGAGATAAACATTTTTAAAAAATTGTCTTAAACAGATACAAAATTCAAAATTTGTATATCAGAAAAATACAAAAATTACATCTTGTATATGTTCATAAAAAACTAAAGATTTTATACTTTTTTTAAATCATAAAATGAAAAAAAGTGAGGTAATGGTGATGGCTAAAATAACGGGACAAATCGAACGAAAAGCATTTAGTGCGGCAATTGATATTGCTTTGAAGAAGTTGTATAAAGACAGAGAAAAAGGGCTGTTACAACTCGTGGATTTAACTGAAAAATTTATGGGTGACAATTTCAGAAAAGAGTCTTATGAAGGAGCAAGACAGATTATCAAGAATCCGGATCATAAATGGATGCGTTATGTGAATCGCGTGTTAGATGAAACAGATCCTCATGTTGCAAAAATGACAGCATTGAATTTGGGCTATCAGGCAGCGTTTTATGGAACAAAAACAATTCGTAAGATGAGAGAGATTCACGATTGCAATATTCCGTGGCTCATTTTAATGGATCCGACCAGTGCCTGCAATCTGCACTGCACAGGCTGTTGGGCAGCGGAGTACGGACACAAATTGAACCTGACATTTGAAGAGTTGGACAGTGTGGTAACACAGGGAAAAGAACTCGGAATTTATTTTTATATGATGACAGGCGGCGAGCCGTTGGTCAGAAAAGCAGACATTATCCGTCTGTGTGAGAAGCATCAGGATGTAGCATTCCACTGTTACACGAACGGAACCTTGATCGATCAGGCTTTCTGTGACGAGATGAAACGCGTAGGCAACTTATCACTGTCCATCAGTATCGAAGGCTTTGAAGATACAAATGACTTCCGAAGAGGAGAAGGTATTTTCAAAAAAGTCTTAAATGCAATGGATTTGCTGCATGAGAACGGTTTGTTGTTCGGTAACTCAGTATGTTACACAAGCAAGAATATGGAAGCAGTTACATCCGATGAATTTTTTGATCTGCTGATCGAGCATGGAAGCCGCTTTGCGTGGTATTTCCACTTGATGCCGGTAGGAATGGAGGCATCACCGGAATTGATGCCGACAAGAGAACAGCGTGAATATATTTATCACAGAATCAGAGAGGTTCGTGGC
>CAKRJK010000254.1 GCA_934351705.1 uncultured Lachnospiraceae bacterium | reverse complement strand
GAGTATACCACACCGGTCGGATTGTTTGGTGTGTTGACCAGAACAACCTTTGTCTTATCCGATAATTTTTTTTCAAAGTCCGAAAGATTCGGCTGGAAGGTTGCATAGTCCGGCTCTGTCTCAACGATCACCGCATCAAAATTTGCGGCATATGCTTTGTACTCACCAAAATACGGTGCAAAGACAACAACCTCGTCTCCTGCATCTAAGAGCGTCTTAAAGATAATATTTAAGCCACCCGCCGCACCAACTGTCATAATGATGTTTTTGGCGGTGTAATCCGTCTGAAATCTCCGGTTGAGGTTGTCCGCCATCTTCTGCCGTACTTCCTCGTAACCCGCATTTGACATATAACCGTGAAGCTGCAGGGAATCCACCGTATCTACCGCTGTGCGGATTGCCTGATTTACCTTGTCCGGTGCCGGTGTCGCCGGATTGCCGAGACTGAAATCGTACACGGAATCCGCACCGTACTTTTGTGCCATCTCTCTTCCTTCATTGAACATGGCTCGAATAACCGAACTTCCCTCTAATGCCTTTTCTATCTTTTTTGATACCATTTTCTTTCTTCCTTTATGACTGTGACATTGCGGCGTAAACTGCCTCCGCCTGCTGCAATGTTCCGTAGTTTGTCACGTATGATTTTGCACGATCTGACAGTGCATTGTAAGCATTTCTTGCTCTTTGGATTGCATCTCCGCTTCCCGCATTCACCGGTCCGATCTGGTTAATCAAATCTATGACTGCATTGGCTTGTCCCTGTGCCTGAAGGATTTCCTGTCTCTCGCTCTCCTGTCTTGCATTTTCCTGACTCTGTAATGCACCGTAGGTAGATTCTGCGGCAACAAGAACATCGTAATTGGTTACATATTTCTTTGCATCCTCTGACAATCCGTCATACTTAGAACGGCAGGAGGAAATCACGCCGCCGCTTCCAAGATTAACATCTCCGATAGAATCGATTGCTGCAATGACTGCATCTGCCTGATCCATTGCCTGTGCCTGTGAGCTCTCCGTTCCAGGAAGCTGATATACCAAAACAGGATAACCTGCCGCAATATTTTCAAAAATAATCTTTGCCGCCGAAGTCGGAAGATTTACACATCCGTGTGAACCGCTTCTCTTATAGATTGCTCCTCCGAAACGGTTTCTCCATGATGCGTCGTGCATACCGACATTTCCGCAGTAAGGCATCCAGTAAGTTACCTTTGACTCATAGTCTGCACCTCTTAAGGTTGCGTTTTTCTCTGTGTAAGTAACCGGATATGCTCCTACCGGTGTTGCGTTTCCTTTGGACGGATTTCCGGATACGAAATCGGTATCCACAATCAGTTTTCCGTCTTTATAAAAATATAAATGCTGTGCAGTCAGATTGATCTCTACATAGGTGTTCCCGTAATCATTTTCTCCGTGGCTGTTTGCTCTCTGGGAGTAAACCGGCTCTCTGGTAACATCCTTTGCCTCGAGAATATCTGCTTTAAGCTGCTCTGTTTCTTCTGCGTTATTAATCTTCCATCCGTAGCTTCCGTTGGAAATGGTAACGGTGCTTCCCCATGAAGTCTTTAATGTCTTTGGTTTGTAGACGGTATTGTATTTTGATGCAAGACTCTTGACATATGCCAAAGCCTGCTCGTCGTCCACCTGTGCTTTGCCGTCCACGACCTTCATCCATTTGCTGATTTCTTTTCCTTCTAAGACTTCGCTTTTGTCACCGAAGGTATATGTAATTTTGATGTCTTTTATCTTTTTCAAGGTTGCGACTGCGGTCTTTAATTCCTTGGAATCTTCTGTCACGGTCGGATCTACATAGCATTTCTCTTTGTCCATGACAAGTTCTTTTTGGATATTCAATACGGAACTGTTTAATTTTTCCCAGAAAACTTCTGTATTGACCGTAGTTCCCAACACCTCCGGTACAACGACATAGCCTTCTTTTTTGTCCTCTTTGACCGTTGCGTTCTCAGGTGCTTTCATGTTTTCCGCCTTCATACAGTCAAGCTGCTGCATCTGTTCCTGCAACTGCTGCTGGTCATAGCTGACAATCGAATCGGACTCATGGATTTCCGGTTTGAAAAGTTTGGCAACCCATGTGAAACCGTTTTGCTTTTTCAATATCTTTTCCAGAGTATCGTCAAATTCCACCTCCAAAGAAATATCTTCTCCCTTGATGGTTTCTTTTTTGTCATCTCTCTCTACGATGGTCAATTTATAGTCCTTCGCATTCTTGATCATGGTCTTTTTTAACCCGTCGGATGTCTTACCTGTCGCCGACACTCCGTTAATGACTGTTCTCGGCAGATAATGCGACTGGAAAAAGATAGAACCCACAAGATAAATCACCAGCAAGGCACCTACTACGGATGCCGTAATGATTATTCCTTTCCTGCTCAATCCCTTTGGGGTATTTTCATTGTTTTGTGTGCTTACATTTGTCTCTTCCACTTCTTATCCCTCACTTGTCTATACTTTCGCATTTATACTCTATATTGTATTATATTATTCCAGATTTTAATGTCAACTTTTTCTTGGAATTGTAATACTTTTTTAAAAACTGCTTTCTATACCATACCTTAAATTTTTGTAATATTGCAAATGATTTTCTTAATAATTTGTAAAATTCCGCATTTTTCGTTGTTCTTTAAAATTTCGTATGCTATAATCCGACACAGAGCGAGTTTTTTTATAAAGTGTGCGTCAGACGTACACTTTGTTAGATTGAAGAAAAAAGAGGTTTATCATTTTGCAAAAAATACATGATTTCTTAAAAAAATACAAACACGCATGGGTTGCTCTGTACGCCGTTATTTATCTGCCGTGGTTCATGTGGTTAGAAC
>CAKRJK010000253.1 GCA_934351705.1 uncultured Lachnospiraceae bacterium | reverse complement strand
AAAAAACTGCAGGATTACATTACCCAAAACTTTTACCGGTGTACAGATGAAATATTACAGGGCTTGGGACAGATGTATGCGGCAGGCGGAGAATTCACGAAAAACATTGATAAAGCCGGCGGTGACGGATGTGCAAAATTCGTGGCACAAGCAATCGAAAACGTCTGTGCCTAACGAATTGATATAAGCAAAACCGGATCAATCACAAGAAAGAAGGAGAACAGCTATGAGGTTACTGCTTGCGGAAGACGAAAAAGAATTATCAAATGCCCTTGTGGCAATTTTAAAACATAATAATTATTCAGTGGATGCGGTCTATGACGGAGAGGAAGCACTCGCATATCTGGAAACCGGTCTGTATGACGGAGCGGTTTTAGACATTATGATGCCCAAGATGGACGGGATCACGGTATTAAAAGAAATCCGCAAGCAGGGAAGTGCCATACCGATTCTGCTTTTGACGGCAAAATCCGAGATCGATGACAGAGTAGAGGGATTAGACAGCGGAGCGGATGACTATTTGACAAAGCCGTTTGCGACAAAAGAACTATTGGCGAGAATCCGGGCGATGACAAGACGTCAGGCAGAGACAACGGATTCCGTCCTCAGTTTTGAAAATATCACCTTAAATCGTTCCACCTACGAACTGGCATCGCAAAAAAGCAGTTTTAAACTCGCCAACAAGGAATTTCAGATGATGGAAATGCTGATGACGAACGCGGGAAGAGTAATCTCCGCAGAGCAGTTCATGGATAAAATCTGGGGTTACGACAGTGAGGCGGAAATGAACGTTGTATGGGTTTACATTTCCTATTTAAGAAAAAAGCTGAACACCTTAGAAGCAAAGGTACAGATCAAAGCAACAAGAGGAATCGGCTATTCGCTGGAGGCGGCAAATGATTAAAAAATTACAAAAGAGATTTATCGCGATTACCATGTGTTCTGTCATTCTCGTGTTGGGAGTGATCATGACAAGTATTAATCTTGCAAACTACAGTCAGGTCAATCGCAGTGCGGAACAAAAATTAAAGATTCTGGCAGACAATAACGGCGTTTTTCCAAACCAGGAACCGCAAAAGAGAGAAAAACCCCTCGATGACACGCCGGAGCCTAAGACGGATATGGAGATGTCACCGGAAGCACCGTTTGATACAAGATATTTTACGGTGGCACTTGATGAGGACGGCAGTGTTATTACAGTGGATACAGGAAAGATTGCGGCAGTTACAACAGACACCGCAACAGAGTATGCAAAAGAGTTAAGCAGAAAGAACAAAACAGAGGGATTTATAGAGGACTACAAATATTGCACCGTCTCACAGCAGGAGAGTGTGATGTACATTTTTTTGGACTGTAACCGGGAGCTGTCAACCTTCCGTTCTTTTTTGTGGCTGAGTGTGACAATCAGTATTATCGGGCTGCTGCTCGTTTTTGCACTCGTCGTATTTTTCTCGGGAAAGGCGGTAAAACCGGTAGCGGAAAGCTATGTGAAACAAAAGCGGTTCATTACGGACGCCAGTCATGAGATCAAGACACCGCTTGCCATCATTGATGCCAACACCGATGTCCTGGAAATGGAACAGGGAGAGAGCGAGTGGACAGGCAGTATCAAAAAGCAGATACAACGCTTAACCAATCTGACGGAAAAGCTGGTAATGCTTTCCCGGATGGACGAGGGAAGTGCCGCTCTGCAGATGATAGATTTTTGCTTATCGGAGGCAATTACGGATACGGTACAACCATACGAGGCTGTCGCAAAAGCAAAAGGGAAACACTTGCAGATACAGGTGCAGGAGGATGTCTTTTATCATGGGGACGAGGCAGCAGTACGCCAGATGACGGCGCTCCTTTTGGACAATGCGATCAAATACAGTGAGGAAAACGGAACCATACAGGTGCTTTTTAAAACACACGGAAAGAATAAGATCTTAAAAGTCAAAAATTCCGTAGATAAGATCAACAAAGGAAAACAGGATAATCTGTTTGAAAGATTTTACCGGGAAGACGAATCCCGCAATTCGCAGACAGGCGGTCACGGAATCGGACTTTCCGTGGCACAAGCCATCGTTACGGCACACAAAGGAAAAATCAGTGCATATAGCGAGGACGGGAAATCCATCGAGTTTACGGTGACGTTATAAGGAATCAGAGAGGCTGTGGCAAAAAGGAAAAAACTCCTTTTTACAACAGTCTCTTTTATGCAATAATTTTTGACAGGAAAGGGTATCCTATGGTACACTAAAATGGATAATAAATATCGAAAAAAGGCACATTTAGAGGTGACATAAGTTGGATAAATATGAATATAAATTAAAACTGGATCAGATGAAAAGTGCTTTAGCCGAAGGCAATATACAGATGGCGCAGGAGTTAGCGGATGCCATTAACTGGAAGAAGGTCCGCAATGTAAATTCTCTTATTAAAGCGGGTGAAGTATATGAGGCTTCCGGTAGATATGATGATGCAAAAGAACTGTTTTTGATGGCGTATGACCGTTCGCCAATCGGAAGAATGATTATCTATCGTCTGGCGGAATTGGAGATCAAGCAGAATAATTTTGAACAGGCATTGGAATATTATGATGAATTTGTAGAGATTTCACCGAATGATAATCTCAAATTTGTGTTAAAATATAAAATATACAAAGCAAAAGGAGCTTCTTTAAAAGAGCAAATCCAGATATTGGAGGATTTAAAGGAGCAGGAGTACATAGAAGAGTGGGCATATGAACTGGCATACCTTTATCATCAGGCAGGTATGATCGAGAAATGTATCGAGGCATGTGACGAACTGATTCTATGGTTTGGTGACGGAGCATATGTTGAAAAAGCATTAGAG
>CAKRJK010000252.1 GCA_934351705.1 uncultured Lachnospiraceae bacterium | reverse complement strand
TAATACCTGTAAGTATGACATAAAAAACATAATAGAAGAGAGAGATTGGATTAGTCCATTTGAGATAAGTCCAGTAATGCAAGAGGAGATATCGTTAGAATATCAAATGCTTAAATATTCAATAGATAATTTTGATGGTGATTTTACCAGCTTGTATGGTACCCATTTTTATACAAGTAGTAAGTCGACAACAAATGATGAAATGCGAAAGTTTATAGAGCATGTTATAGATCCGTTGATAGATTACATAAGTGAATATTTGAGGGTATGTTATGATAAGAAAGTACGTGAAGAGGAAAAAAAGCGACCGGATATATCTAATGGAATAACGGCTAATTATTCAACAGTTGTGGTGGCAAATAATATTGAGGGTACAGTTAACAATAGTATTACTATCAATCAAAATGTGAAAAATGATGCTATGGATTTAATAAACTCAATAAAAGAAATAGTGTCAGCGGATAATATAGATACCGAGGAGGATATATTAGAGATTCTAAAGCAAATTGAATTGGATATTAAAGCAAATAATAAACCTAAAAAAGGATTTCTTGTGGCATTGAAAGGTATATGTGGAGGAAGTACTGCGGTTATCGCACTGATAAATTCGTTGATGAAGTTATTGGGATTTGCGTAATAAAAAGTAAGTTATTGCATTTTGTTAGTTATACTATGGAATAAGCATTAAGGAGAAATTAGTGAATGAAAGTATTTTGGGAACAATTTTGCAAGGTATCTATTTGGGGGATAATGCCAGTTGCTCTCCTAGCGTTGATAGTATTTTCAAGCATAATCCTAAGTAAGTGCATGAGAAAGAAAGTATTATCTCCAATTGAGGAATTTGATGATAGCAAGAAGTTTCATAAAACTGAAAAGATATATTCTAAGCCAGATTATTTTTCTGTAATATATTTTTTTGGATGTGTTACTTTAGCAATTATTCCGTTTGTATTTCTTTTTAATGTGAGATATGATTCATATATTTATGAAATGATTAAGAAGATAGAAGTGGTAAGTAGTGTCGTTATTGGGTTAACAACGATTGCAATTACAATGGCAGTTGTTATTATATTATTTGACAAAAGCTATTATATAGTTTTTTCGATTCGTGAGGTTTTACAAAAATATAAATTTTCTGAAATTCTATTTATTATTATAATGTGTTGTATCTTGGTGTCAGGAATGACAATGACATTGCTGAATGGAAAAATAGATTCTCATTTCGATGTTGTAAGATTTATGATACTCGAAATCGCAACAGTATATAATATTGTAGGGGTTACATATATATTGATTGTGATCAGTCGTATTATGTTTTTTGAACGAAAGAATGAACTTTGTCTTTTGAAACAGTTGTATAAAAGCTTTTGGCTGCACAGGATTGATACAATACATTTTAAATCTAAAAAGAACTGGAGTAAGGAAGCAGTAGAAATTAATATAGATTATTTAATAGAAAGATACATAAATATATGCAAGTATAAAAAAATTGAACGGATCAAGGATATTGAGTTTGTGACAACGATGGGCTGTTATCAAGAGAAGTGGTATGGAAAGGCAAGAAATAAATTTGTACGAATGATGATATGCCTTCTCTTTATAAGCACTATTATTGATAGTATAGTCTTGCAAGAGAATTGTCTGGGATTTATTTTTTTTAATGTAATAGCAACAATAAGTTCAATAGTAATTGCTCATGTAAATATACAAAGTTTTCGATTAGTAATTATACGTTTTTATTCGGATACCTGGGGGTATTATATGCATACAAATGATAATAAAGAGCTATTGATTCCAAGAGTTGCATTAAGAAAAGGTAATATTTATAGCAAGTATATAATGAGAATGAATAGTTTGAATGCATTTTTTTATATTTGGATAAATTATGTGGATAAAAAGAAACGTACCATAAAATATGAGTTTGAAGGGGTTCTTCAATGTTTAGAAAAGTTGAATAATAAGAATATGGTAACATATTTTCCTATCTTTACTATTGGCTTTTTTCTATTTGATAAAGATATAAAAATAAAAAAAATAAAAGACATTTATAATGAAATGGTTGTGGTAGAAAATAAACAGTATTCATTTGAAAGAATGATGTATAGTCAAATTTCTTATCTGACCAAGAATTTTAATAAAGGGGTATTTGAATATAGAAGCAGATTAAATGAATATCTAAAATGGATAGAAAGCTGAGAAAGGAACGAATTTGATATGCATTACTTGAAGAAAAACAGAGTGAAACCAAGAATACATATAATAAGTAGATGAAACAGTATAAAACCGTAACAAATAGATTACGAAACCAACTCAAATCCGACCGTGAAGTGGACAAACAGTAGAAGCCGGACTTGTAATTCGTAGTTGTAGAATCAAATAAAGTGTAATTTATTCCGCAATCCTTGAGAAATCTAGGGTTGCGGTTTCTTTTTAGTTTTAGTACAAAAATGAACTGTTAGTTGTCTGTGTTTGAAGAGGGAAAGTGTTTATCAAGAGATAATTTGGTTGCATGCATCATATCAATAATAATATATAATTCCTGTGTGTTACAGGAGTCTAACAAATCATTAATTTCTTGTTTTAGGCGAGTTCTGTTTATCTGTGGAGAATCATATAATAACTCATCTGTCTGAACAGATAAAGCCTTTGCAATGTCGACAAAAACCGTGAGACTCAATTTGGTGTTGCCTGTTTCGATATGACTCATGTGAGTTGTAGAAATCCCGACACGTTCAGCAAGTTGCTCCTGTGAGAGATTGTAAGCTTTTCTTAATTTTCGTATTCTTTGACCAATTTCAAAATAATTCATATTATTCACCTATGTTCTATGGGGCAGTGCCTACCCAATGTAGTTATACTTGAATTGTATA
>CAKRJK010000251.1 GCA_934351705.1 uncultured Lachnospiraceae bacterium | reverse complement strand
GGGCTTTTTGATGGCAAAGTATTTAGTAATCGTGGAGTCACCGGCAAAGGTGAAGACAATTAAAAAATTTTTAGGGAAAAATTATGAGGTTATGGCATCGAACGGTCATGTGCGTGACCTGCCGAAAAGTCAGCTTGGCTTTGATGCGGAGCATAACTACGAACCAAAGTATATTACGATTCGGGGAAAAGGGGACATCTTGGCAAACTTAAGAAAAGAAGCGAAGAAAGCAGATAAAGTTTATCTCGCAACCGACCCCGACCGCGAGGGAGAGGCAATTTCATGGCATCTTTCCCAAGCGTTAAAAGTCGATCCGAAAAAAGTGTATCGAATCAGTTTTAATGAGATTACAAAAAGTGCCGTCAAAGCGTCTTTAAAAGAGGCAAGAGACATCAATATGGATCTGGTCGACGCACAGCAGGCACGCAGAATGCTTGACCGTATGGTGGGTTACCGTATCAGTCCGCTGCTCTGGGCAAAGGTAAAACGCGGATTGAGTGCGGGAAGAGTACAGTCTGTGGCATTGCGTATCATCTGTGACAGAGAAGAAGAGATCAATGCGTTTATCCCGGAAGAGTACTGGACATTAGATACCGAATTGGCGGTAAAAGGAGAGAAAAAACCGCTCGTTGCAAAATTCTACGGCAATGAAGACGGAAAGATGAACATTACTTCAAAAGAGCAGATGGATGCTGTCTTAAAGGAGTTAGAGGGCAAAAAGTATGAAGTGCTGGATGTAAAAAAAGGCGAGCGGATCAAAAAAGCACCGTTGCCTTTTACCACAAGTACGTTGCAACAGGAGGCTTCCAAAGTATTGAATTTTTCCACGCAAAAGACCATGCGTTTAGCCCAGCAGTTATACGAGGGAGTCAATATCAAAGGAAGCGGAACCGTCGGTCTTATCACATATCTGAGAACAGATTCCACACGTATCTCAGATGAGGCGGACAGTGCGGCAAGAAATTATATCACGGAGACTTTCGGCGAGAACTATGTTGCGACAGCTCCGGCAAAAAAAGCAAATGCGGGAAAAATCCAGGACGCGCATGAGGCAATCCGTCCGTCAGACATTACCAGAACACCGGTGATGGTCAAAGAATCTTTGAGCAGAGACCAGTTCCGTCTGTATCAGCTGATCTGGAAACGTTTTGCGGCAAGCCGTATGAGCAGTGCAAAATATGAGACAACCTCCGTAAAGATCGGAGCCGGAAATTATCGTTTCACGGTAGCAGCTTCTAAGATTGCATTTGACGGATTCATGTCCGTGTATACAAGCGGTGAGGATGAAAAGGCAAGCGGCAATGTGCTGTTAAAGTCTTTGGCTAAAGATTCGGAACTGACGCTAAAATCACAGGAGCCAAAGCAGCATTTCACACAGCCGCCGGCACACTATACCGAGGCATCGCTGGTCAAAGCATTGGAGGAATTGGGAATCGGACGTCCGAGTACCTACGCACCGACAATCACAACCATTCTTGCGAGAAGATACATCGTAAAAGAGAACAAAAACTTATACGTGACGGAAATCGGCGAGGTTGTCAACGCGATGATGAAGGATGCATTTCCGAGTATTGTAGATGAACGTTTCACGGCGAATATGGAGTCTCTGCTGGACGGTATCGAAGAGGGAAAGATCGGATGGAAAACCGTCATTGAGAATTTTTATCCGGATTTAGACCGTGCGGTAGTGCAGGCAGAAAAAGAGCTGGAGAAAGTCAAGATAGAGGACGAGGTAACCGACGTAGTCTGCGAACTGTGCGGAAGAAATATGGTAGTCAAATACGGACCGCACGGCAAGTTTTTGGCATGTCCGGGATTTCCAGAGTGCAGAAACACAAAACCGTATCTGGAAAAGACAGGAATACCTTGCCCGCTCTGCGGAAAAGAAGTAGTAATCAAAAAGACCAAAAAAGGAAGAAAATATTACGGATGCGAAAATAATCCGGAGTGCGAGTTTATGTCATGGCAGAAGCCGTCCAAGATAAAATGCGAGAAATGCGGCAGCTATATGGTAGAAAAAGGAAACAAAACCGTATGCTCCAATGAACAGTGTGGCTACGTCCTGAATCAAACAAAATAACATAAATTGTCGTAAATCACACAAAAAAACTTGAATTGTCAGACAAAAAATGATATAATGAGCGAAAGTGAGGAAAATACAAATTCATTTGTATTTGACGAACGGCGAAATTATTGAGCAAGCAAAGCTTGCGATATAATGCGTGAAAGTGAGGAAAATACACTCGCAAATTCAGCGGAGAAGGCAGGAGGGAAGCAAATGAGTGTTCAACTATTGGACAAAACCAGAAAAATCAATAAATTACTGCATAACAACAGTTCATCAAAAGTTGTCTTTAACGACATCTGTGAAGTATTGACCGATATTTTAAAATCAGACATCCTGGTCATCAGTAAGAAGGGCAAGGTGCTCGGAAGCAGTGCAACACAGGATATGGAAGAAATCAAAGAACTGATTGTGGATGAGGTTGGTGGATATATTGATCCGGAGTTGAACGAGAGATTGTTAGGAATACTCTCCACCAAAGAGAATGTCAATCTTGAGACTTTGGGATTTGTTTCCGATATCAAGAAATACACGGCGATTATCACACCGATCGACATTGCCGGAGAGCGGCTGGGTACATTGTTTATCTATCGAGATACCGGAATGTATGATATAGACGATATTATCTTAAGCGAATACGGAACTACGGTAGTGGGACTTGAGATGATGCGTTCCGTCCATGAGGAGAATGCGGAAGAGGAACGAAAGATACAGATTGTGAAATCGGCGATTAGTACCTTATCGTTTTCAGAACTTGAAGCAATCATCCACATTTTCGACGAACTGGAAGGAAACGAGGGCATCT
>CAKRJK010000250.1 GCA_934351705.1 uncultured Lachnospiraceae bacterium | reverse complement strand
CCGATCAGATGACAGCGGTTATAAAGATACTTTCCGTCCACACTGTCGTATTTGACCGTCTGCCATCCCGAGGGCTTGATCATCCCGATGCTCCCGCGTTCCGTTGTCGGCATCAGATCACGCCCGATGTTGGCATAGGCAGTTCCGCATCTTCCCAGCGAATCCAGTTCACTGTAAGTTTCAAAGGACTCGGTTGTCATATCCTCCTTAGAAAACTTTGGAACATTGTCATTCACAACCTCATAAGCAGCATCGGAGGTAACCCCGTACTCCTTGACATCCCCCTCCGTCTCCGTCACCTGCACACATCCCGATAAAAGGATACAGAGTATGACAAAGATCGGAATCATCTGTCGTCTTAATCTTTTTTTCATCAAACCACTAATCTCTTACTTTTTTATTTTTCTGTTCTATAAAATTCTGTTCTTTTTCACCATCTGGACAAATTCTTTATTGTCTTTTGTCCTTGCGAACATATTCAAAATGTTCTCTACCGCCTCGTCTTTTCGCATTCCGTTGATGGCTTTTCTCATAATATTTACGGCTTCTAACTCCTCTGCATCCAAAAGCAGATCTTCTCTTCGCGTACCGGATTTTACAATATCCAGTGCCGGAAATACTCTCTTCTCGGAAAGTTTACGATCCAGCACAAGTTCCATGTTACCGGTTCCTTTGAACTCCTCGTACACCACGTCATCCATCTTACTTCCGGTATCGACCAGAGCCGTTGCCAGAATTGTCAGGCTGCCGCCCTCACGCATATTTCTTGCCGCACCGAAGAATCGTTTTGGCATGTGCAGAGCCGCCGGATCCAAACCACCCGATAATGTTCTTCCGCTTGGCGGCACTACCAGATTATATGCCCTTGCCAGTCTGGTGATGGAATCCAAAAGCACCATGACATCTCTCTTATGTTCTACCAGACGTTTCGCACGCTCTATGACCATCTCGGATACTCTCTTGTGGTGTTCCGGCAGTTCGTCAAAGGTGGAGTAGATGACCTCGACATTATCGCCGCAGATTGCCTCCTTGATGTCGGTAACCTCCTCCGGTCGCTCATCGATCAGCAAAATGATCAGGTGCATTTCCGGATTATTCCGCACGATAGATTTTGCAACCGCTTTTAACAGGGTTGTCTTTCCTGCCTTTGGCGGTGATACGATCATACCACGCTGGCCTTTTCCGATCGGTGACACCAAATCTACGATTCTCATTGCCATATTACTTCCGCGTCCGTGTTCCAGACGTAATCTCTCATCCGGAAAGATCGGCGTCAGATCCTCGAAGTTTTGTCTTTTCTGTGCCTCGGACGGATGATAGCCGTTGATGGATTTCACATACAATAATGCGGAGAATTTTTCTCCCTGTGTCTTAATCCTTGTATTTCCTTTAATAATATCTCCGGTCTTTAAATTAAATTTACGAATCTGGGACGGTGCGACATAGACATCCTTCTCTCCCGGAAGGTAATTCTCGCAGCGGATAAAACCATATCCGTCCGGCATGACCTCTAAGATTCCCTCTGTCGTAATTCCGCTGTCAAGGCTCATCTCTGTCTCGCCCGCGATATGTTTTTCTTTATTCTCGTTCTTTTCTTTTATTTCGCTTTTCGCCGGTGTACTCTGCTCCTGTGCAGACGCTTTTTCCTTTTCTTCCTCGTCCTTTGCAAGCATTGCTTCTACCAGTTCTGCCTTCTTCATTGTCGTAACTTTACCGATACCTCTGCCTTTTGCCAAATCACGCAGCACACTGACCGATAAACTTTCATATTTTTCTCTCATTTTAATCTCCTTAACTGTCTGGAATATGTGTCGAGATGACACCACGAATTTTATTGGATACCTTATTATACAATATTCTTTGCAAAAGGGAAAGTCCTATTTCTGTCCTTGATTTGTCAAATTGATAATGATATGATTAATGAGCAATGAGAAAGTATTGGAATGAAAAACGTTATTATTCACTGGATTATTATTTAAAGAATGAATTCGGACAAAAAATCTATCGGATTGCGTTGAACGGCGGCATGAGCTGCCCGAACCGCGACGGTACGCTTGATACACGCGGCTGTATCTTCTGCTCCGCAGGCGGCTCCGGTGATTTTGCGTCCTCTGCACTGTTATCGGTGACCGAACAGATTGAACAGGGCAAACTTCTTTTGAGAAAAAAGACGGACTGCACCGGTTTTATTGCTTATTTTCAGGCATACACAAACACTTACGCCCCTCTTTCTTATCTGAGGGAACTTTTTACGGAGGCAATCACACATCCCGATATTGTGGCTCTTTCTGTTGCCACGAGACCGGATTGTCTGGGAGAGGATGTCTTATCTCTCTTAGAGGAATTAAACAACCAAAAGCCTGTGTGGGTGGAACTGGGATTGCAGACCATTCATCCAGAAACCGCCCGGTTCATTCGGCGTGGTTTTGATTATGCCTGCTACGAACGTGCTGTGTTATCACTCAAAGAACACCATCTGTCGGTAATTACGCATCTGATCTTAGGCTTACCGCATGAGACAACCGACATGATGCTGGAATCTGTCTGTGCAATCTCAAAGCTGCCTCTTGACGGTGTAAAATTGCAGCTGCTGCACGTTTTAAAAGACACCGACTTAGCGGATTATTATCAAACCGGGAATTTTCCGGTATTATCGCAGGATGAGTATGTCGAGCTTGTCATCGACTGTCTGGAACGGCTTCCGCAGAATGTTGTCATCCATCGTCTGACCGGAGACGGACCGAGAAATCTTTTGATTGCCCCGGAGTGGAGCCTTCACAAAAAACAGGTGTTAAACCGGATTTGGCACCGTTTGAAGGAACGTGATACCTATCAGGGACGCCTGACATAATTATTTTTACAGACAGTGTCATTTTATTTGTAATGGAAGAGGAGAATT
>CAKRJK010000249.1 GCA_934351705.1 uncultured Lachnospiraceae bacterium | reverse complement strand
ACCTATTCCAGAAAAGTAGATACCAGAGTGGCAAACGTGTTAGCAGGCATTGCGGCAAGCGCACACAAAATGTCCAATGATATTCGTCTTTTACAACACTTAAAAGAAGTAGAAGAGCCGTTTGAAAAAAATCAGATCGGTTCCTCCGCAATGGCATACAAGAGAAATCCGATGCGAAGCGAGCGTATCGCATCTTTATCAAGATATGTGATGGTAGATGCTTTAAATCCTGCGATTACATCGGCAACACAGTGGTTTGAGAGAACTCTGGATGATTCCGCAAATAAGAGATTGAGTATCCCGGAGGGATTTCTTGCAATCGACGGAATCTTAGATTTGTGCTTAAACGTAGTAGACGGTCTGGTTGTTTACGATAAGGTTATCCGCAAACATATGATGGCAGAACTGCCGTTTATGGCAACCGAGAATATTATGATGGACGCGGTAAAGAACGGAGGAAACCGTCAGGAAATGCATGAGAAGATCCGTCAGCTTTCCATGGAGGCAGGTAAGAACGTCAAGGTTGAGGGAAAAGAGAACAATCTCTTAGAGCTGATCGCAAACGATCCGGCATTCAATCTTTCTTTGGAAGATCTGCAGAAAGCTATGGACCCTGCAAAATATGTAGGACGTGCTCCGCTACAGGTTGAGAAATTCCTGAACGAAGTGGTAAATCCGCTTTTACAGGAGAGAAAGAACCTGATTGGAGTAGAAGTTGAGATTACCGTTTAGAAAAAGACAGACGCAAGCCCCATTGGCAAAACATGGGGCTTGTTTTTTTGTGCATCAATTCATTTCCCCTATTTGACGGGGAATGGTATATAATAAAAATAGCAGTACTTTAGGATACGGGGTGATTATTTGCAAAAGAACAGGCTATTTCAGATTGTATACCACTTGATAAACAAGGGAAAAACCACCGCTCCCGAACTGGCAGAAAAGTTTGAGGTTTCTGTACGCACCATTTACCGCGACATCGATGCGATCAGCAGTGCGGGGATTCCGATTTATGTCACATCGGGGAGAAACGGAGGCATACAAATCATGGATGACTATGTCTTGGATAAATCTGTGTTTTCCGAGAAGGAAAAACAGGATATTTTGGCGGCATTGCAGAGTGTATCACTGGTAAACGATACCTATGAAAAAGAAATGCTGACAAAGTTATCGGCACTTTTTCATATCCGTTCCGATGACTGGTTTGAAGTGGATTTTTCACGTTGGGGAACGAAAACACGGGATCATGATACGTTTGAACTTTTGAAAAACGCCGTGATTGCCCACAAGGCGGTAAGTATCGTGTACGTCAATTCCTACGGAGAAAAAGGCAGAAGAAAAATCTATCCGCTGAAACTGCTGTATAAAGCAAAAGAGTGGTATATCAAGGCATACTGTGTTGAAAAATCGGACTTTCGCATTTTTAAACTGAATCGTGTAATAGAATCGGAGTTATTGTCGGAGGAGTTTGAGTCGATGGAATATCCGGAATCAAAAGAAAGTTTGCAGCAAAGCTATCCGAAAATCACACTCCGTTTTCCAAAAGAAATGGCGTATCGTGTTTACGATGAATTTGAGGAAAGCGATATCCGGGAGACAGAAAACGGCACTCTGACGGTGTCTTCTGAAATGCCCGAGGATGACTGGTTAATCGGATACCTGCTTTCCTTCGGAACAAAAGTAGAAGTTATCGAGCCTTATGATTTGCGAAAGGTTCTCGCCAATCAGGCAAAAAAGATTTATGAAAAAAATAAAACATGACATAAGGTGTCAGTATTTATCTGCTATAATACCAAGAAAACGAGACCTATGGAGGAAAAAGCATGAGTGAACAATTTATCAACTTAACAATCGACAATATAGAAAATGAGCATTTATGTTGTGCAATTGCAGATAAAAAACATCAGGCGGGAGTGTCCGTAAAGAAGCAATGGTTAAGAGAACGGATTGCCGAGGGACATGTTTTTCGCAAACTTGACGCAAAAGGAAAAGTCTTTATCGAGTATGCTCCGTTAGAAACCGCATGGGTGCCTGTTTGCGGAGAGAACTATTTATATATTTATTGTCTCTGGGTATCCGGTTCTTTCAAAGGAAAAGGGTATGCAAAATCCCTGCTGGAGTATTGTGTGAACGATGCAAAGGAACAGGGAAAATCAGGTGTTTGTATTTTAAGCTCCAAAAAGAAAAAACCGTTTTTATCAGACAAGAAATTTTTGCTGAAATACGGTTTTGAAGTTGTGGACACCGCAGGGGATGACTATGAGTTATTAGCACTGTCCTTTGACGGAACAAAGCCTTATTTTTCCCAAACGGCAAAGGAGATGAAGATAGACAGCAAGGAGTTGACCATTTACTACGGCTTACAGTGTCCGTATATTCCAAACTGTATCGAGCAGGTAAAAGGCTATTGTGAGAAAAATAACATACCGCTTCGTCTGATTGCCGTAGACACTCTGGAAAAGGCGAAAAATGTCCCGTGTGTTTTCAACAACTGGGCTGTCTTTTACAATGGAGAGTATGAAACAAATCATCTTCTAAACGAAACCTACCTAAAGAAAAAATTTCAGGTGTAAGACCACTTTGCCAGATAAGATTTAGAACGTAAACGGTCGGGGCTTTGCCCTCTGTCCTGCCGCGTTTTGCGGTATGTCAAAATATTGCATTTCGCAAAAACTTAGAAGTTCTTCAATTTCGATCAAAAACAGCAACTTCCGTACACGGATGTACGGGAGAGATGCAGTCGAGCCCGGATGGCGAGTCTGCATCGGTTGCGTCCCCGGAAATATAAGCAAAATCGAAATTGTTAGAACTTCTTAGTTTTGAAGAACGACAATATTTTAACATACCGCAAAACGTGGCAGGACAGAGGGCAAAGCCCAGACCGTTTACGTTCTAAATCTCCA
>CAKRJK010000248.1 GCA_934351705.1 uncultured Lachnospiraceae bacterium | reverse complement strand
AAAGTAAAATTCCGTCCGCACCATTTCCCATTCACAGAGCCGAGTGCCGAGATGGATGTATCCTGTTTTAAATGCGGAGGAAAAGGCTGTCGTTTCTGTAAGGGCGAGGGCTGGATTGAGATTTTAGGTTGCGGTATGGTTCATCCGAGAGTATTAAAAATGAGTGGAATTGATCCGGAGGAATATTCGGGATTTGCATTCGGTATCGGATTAGAGCGTATTACCTTGTTAAAATATGAAATTGATGATATGCGTCTTTTGTATGAAAACGATGCACGTTTCTTAAAACAATTTTAATCAGTCGAAAGAGCAAAAAGGAGATAGAATATGAATACATCATTGGAATGGATCAAATCAATGGTGCCGGGTTTGGAATGCAGTGCACAGGAATACATGGATGCAATGACACTTTCCGGTTCCAAAGTAGAAGGATATGAAAAATTAGATGCGGATTTGGAAAAAATCGTAATCGGACAGATTACCAAGATCGAGAAACATCCGGACGCAGACAAATTAATTATTTGTCAGGTAAATGTAGGGGATGAGAGTGTACAGATTGTCACCGGAGCTCCAAATGTAAAAGAGGGCGATAAAGTTCCGGTTGTCTTAGACGGAGGACGCGTAGCAGGAGGTCACGACGGCAAAAAGACACCGGGCGGCGTAAAAATCAAAAAGGGAAAACTGCGTGGAATTGAATCCTTCGGTATGATGTGCTCCATTGAGGAGTTGGGTTCAACACGCGATATGTACCCGGAAGCACCGGAGTACGGCATTTATATTTTCCCGGAGGACGCAGCTGTAGGCGAGAGTGCGATCAAAGCATTGGGATTGAATGACGTAGTCTTTGAATATGAGATCACCTCAAACCGTGTGGACTGCTTTGGCGTGATCGGAATTGCAAGAGAAGCAGCGGCAACCTTTGGAAAAGAATTTAAACCGCCGGTAGTCACAGCGACGGGAAATGACGAGGACGTAAACGACTACATCAAAGTGACCGTAGAAGATACCGAACTCTGCCCACGTTACACGGCAAGAGTTGTGAAAAATATCAAGATTGCTCCGTCACCGAAATGGATGCAGCACAGACTTGCGGCACAGGGAATCCGTCCGATCAACAATATCGTGGATATTACAAACTATGTGATGGAAGAATACGGTCAGCCGATGCATGCTTATGATCTGGATACGATCGAGGACCGTCATATCGTGGTAAAAAGAGCAAAAAAAGATGAAAAATTCATCACATTGGATGGGCAGGAACGTACGATGGACGATTCTGTACTGATGATCTGTGACGGCAAAAAAGCAATCGGTATTGCCGGAATCATGGGTGGTGAAAATTCCATGATCACCGATGATGTCAAGACCATGTTATTCGAGGCAGCCTGCTTTGACGGAACAAACATCCGTCTTTCCGCAAAAAAAGTAGGACTTCGTACCGATGCCTCCGGTAAATTTGAAAAGGGCTTAGATCCGAATAATGCAATGGACGCAATCAATCGTGCCTGCCAGTTGATTGAGGAACTCGGAGCAGGAGAGGTCGTAGGCGGAGCGATTGATGTTTACGGAAAAGTAAAAGAGGGAAGACGTATCCCGTTTGAACCTGAGAAATATAACCGTTTACTCGGAACAGAGATTCCAAAAGAGGATATGTTATCCTATTTTGAACATCTTGATCTGGGTTATGACAAGGACAGCAATGAAGTCATTGTTCCGTCATGGAGACAGGATTTGGAATGTGATGCGGATCTGGCAGAGGAAGTGGCACGTTTCTACGGCTATGATAAGATACCGTCCACCTTACCGAGCGGAGCAGCAACCACAGGAAAATTGACCTACAAGTTAAGAGTTGAGGCAATGGCAAGAGATATTGCGGAATTCTGCGGATTTTCACAGGCGATGACCTATTCTTTTGAAAGTCCGAAAGTATTCGATAAATTGTTGATTGACAAAGACGATGAACTTCGCAACACCGTAACGATTATGAATCCGTTGGGAGAAGATTTCAGTATCATGAGAACAATCCCGTTAAACGGAATGCTGACGGCACTTTCTACTAATTATAACCGCAGAAACAAAGATGTCGGACTGTATGAGATGGGAAATATTTATCTGCCGAAACAGCAGCCTGTTACAGAACTGCCGGAAGAAAGAATGCAGTTTACGCTCGGAATGTACGGAGAAGGCGATTTCTTTACCATGAAGGGCGTTGTGGAAGAGCTGTTCGATAAACTCGGAATGAACCAAAAGCGTGATTATGATCCGAAAGCAGGTAAGAATTTCTTACATCCGGGACGTCAGGCGAATATCGTATATAACGGCAATGTGATCGGTTATCTCGGAGAGGTACACCCTATCGTAGCGGCAAACTATGCGATCAAAGAGCGTGTTTATGTTGCAGTTTTAGATATGCCGTATCTTTTAGAGGAGGCAACCTTCGACCGCAAATACACGGGAGTTGCAAAATTCCCTGCTGTCACAAGAGATATGTCTATGCTTGTTCCGAGAGAGATATTGGCAGGAGATATTGAAAAAGTCTTTGATGAAAAAGGCGGACAGTATTTAGAGCATTATGAACTGTTTGATATTTACGAGGGAGCACAGATCGGAAAAGGTTTCAAATCCTTGGCATACACCTTGAGTTTCCGTGCAAAAGACAAAACGTTAGAGGATGCGGATATTCAGCCGGGATTAAATAAAATCTTAAAGAGCTTAGAGGCTATGGGAATTGAACTTCGAAAATAGAAAAGAGTAGAAAAATGAACGTAAAAGATTTTTATTTTGATTTGCCGCAGGAATTGATCGCACAAGATCCGCTGGAGGATCGTTCCGGTTCTAAATTATTGGTTCTTGATAAAAATACCGGGGAAATGCAGCATCGGATTTTTAAAGATATTACAGAG
>CAKRJK010000247.1 GCA_934351705.1 uncultured Lachnospiraceae bacterium | reverse complement strand
GCACTATTCCCGGAGGCGGAGATTACAGTAGATGCCGGTTGTTGTGCCGGTGTCACGCCCGCCACACATAAAGCTGCACTGGAAACCATGAAAATGTGTCAGATTAATGTAATCGGAGAAAGTTGATTGAATACCCAAATCAATAAACACAACAAAGCGAGGTAAAACCATGAAAAAAGTATTAATTTTAGCGGGCAGTCCCCGCCACAACGGAAATTCTTCAACATTAGCAAAAGAGTTTAAAAGAGGAGCAACGGACGCGGGGCATTCGGTAGAATGGGTTGATGTTGCAAAGATGAACGTAAAAGGCTGTTTAGGCTGTAATGCCTGTTACCGCAATGACGGAAGTTGTATCCAGAAAGATGACATGACAGAAATCCGTGACAAAATGATTGAGGCGGATGTGATCGTTCTTGCTTCGCCGATTTATTTTTACTCAATGACAGCACAGCTGAAAGCGGTCATTGACAGAACATATCCATTCTATGAATCATTATCGGGAAAAGAATTTTATTATATCATTACCTGCGGAGCGGATTCTATGGAATATACAGAGACTATGCTTGCGGCACTGCGTGGATTTACGTGTTGTATTCCGAATGCAAAAGAGGCAGGAGTCCTTTACGGTATCGGTGTAAATGAACCGGGAGAGATAAAGAACTCAGATGTTTATGCAAAAGCATATGAGATGGGAAAACAGCTATAAAGAAAATTTTGGAAAGTGAGGTAGTGAAACATTGCAGATTTCAAGCAGATTCACATTAGCGGTTCATATTTTTGCCTGTATTGATACATTCAAGGATGAATACAAAATTACCAGTGATTTCCTTGCGGGAAGTACCAATGTCAATCCTGTCATTATCCGAAAAATCCTCGGGCAGCTAAAAAATGCAGGTCTGGTTGAGGTAGCGAGAGGTTCCGGTGGTGCAATGATCACAAGACCGCTCAAAGATATTACTTTTTTGGATATATATAAAGCAGTAGAATGTGTAGATAATGGTGAATTATTCCACTTTCAGGAGAATCCGAACCCGAAATGCCCCGTCGGGGGAAATATTCATTCTATTCTGGATGAAAAATTAGAGCGTGTACAAAATGCCATGGAACGAGAGTTGCAGTCGATTACGCTTGAAGATGTAAAAAAAGACACAGCGAAATATATAAAATAAATGTATGCAGTATAGTTGTTCGTAAACTATACTGCAAATTTTTGCATTATTTTAATTGTAACCATTGACATTACAACGAAAATATGTATAATTCTAGTTGTAACAATAAACATTACAACAAAAAGCAAGTGAATCGGAAAACGATTTGCAACTATCATTAAACGGAGGTAATATCATGAGTAATTTCAGTAAGGTAAATGTATCTAATGACGCAAGAACAGAGCTTCACGACAGGCTTTCTTTGACAGGGGCTGAAATCAGTATTAATAATCTGCCGGCAGGAGCAGGAGTCCCGTTTGTTCATTCGCATAAGCAAAACGAAGAAATCTATGCTGTTCTTTCAGGTAAGGGAAAGGCAGTTATTGATGGTGAGACAGTGGAATTAACCGAAGGGGACTGGCTTAGGGTTGCTCCGGCGGCAAAAAGACAGTTTTCGGCAGCGGATGATTCAGCGATCAGTTTTGTTTGCATTCAGGTAAAAGAAAATTCTCTTGAGGAATATACAATGACTGACGCAATCGTTGAAGAGTAAAAAGCAAAAACAGAAGGTCAAAAATTCAAGACCTTCTGTTTTTCATTACAACAATATGAAATATCAAATTATTCTTTCAATCCCATCATATTACTTCTTATTTCTGATCGTCTGTACCATCTCATCCACATAGCCGTTAATCTCTGCACGTTTGGCATCGTCTACATTACTTTCGTTTGTGATGATAGAAAGTACGATAATCGGGTAATCATCATAGGAAAAAGCGTAGCCATATACAGGGAATGTAGTTTCTGTACCGTAGTCGTTTACAGGAGCATTGTCATCGAACTTCAAAGCCTTAACATCATCGGCAATGGTTACACGCTCTGTAATCTCCGGTGTGAAATCCTGATATGTAGCATGATAGAACTGCATCAAAACGCCGATGAGTTTGTCGTTGTAGATAAGCGGAAAAGCGTCATCAATAGTTTCGTCGGAGTGAGGCTCAGAATCCGTAATAACAACGATAGCGTAGTCAGCCGACTCCGATGCGACAAAACCATATCCCCAGTCTTCTACCCGCCAGTCAGGAACATCAATGTAGAGTGACAGTGGACCAATTTGTTTGGAATCAGACAGTTTTGACGAAGTTTTTTTCGTGCCATTGTCTTTGTTGCTGATTGTTTTTTCACCCTGTGTGTCTTGGGATTTCTGGTCGGAAGCAGCCTTATCACCGCAGCCGCACAGCATAGACATTACCAGTAGTGATGTCAGAAGAAATGCAAAAATCTTTTTCATATAAAAATCCTCCTTAAAATGTTTTCTGACGAAATATAAATTATACATAAAGTATACAATATATTCAGGGAGTCAACAAGAATTTTTGGAAAAATAAGGAAGTACTAAGACAATTAAGAAGATTTCATATCAGGAACCTATCTTAATTTTAGAAGACATGATATACTGTCATTAGACATTATACTCGCCGAAAGAAAACCCAAAATGCATTGCCGGAACAAAGCATTTCTTGCTTTCACAGATTTGCACTATGGAGTAAGTACAAGTGAGTCAACATATATGTGTGGCTGATTATTGCAAAGATAGAAAACACACTATTCAAACAATTCAAATAGAAAGAGGAACCGATATGACAAAAAAACAACGTGCCAATGAAATCATTGCCCGTCTAAAAGAAGAATATCCTGACGCAGCATGCAGTCTTGATTATAATGATGCATGGAAACTTTTAGTCAGTGTCCGCC
>CAKRJK010000246.1 GCA_934351705.1 uncultured Lachnospiraceae bacterium | reverse complement strand
ATTTTTGACCGTCTCGTCGTGTGCTTTTAACAATGCCTCAACCTCCAATCCGATCAGCTTATACAGACGCATTTCCAAGATTGCGGTTGCCTGACGCTCACTGAAACGGAGATTTGCCGCGTCCTGCTTGGACTGTTCTGATTTGAATTTGATTTTGTCTGTCCTGCCCTCTACCAGACAGGCTTTCGCATCTTTGATATTTTTGGAGCCGCGAAGTATCTCGATGATCAAATCTATGACATCACAGGCTTTGATCAATCCCTCCTGCACCTCTCTCTTTTCCAATTCCTTTGCAAGCAAGGTCTTGTATTTTCTGGTTGCAATCTCATACTGAAAATTGACATGATGGCGGATGATCGGCACGATTCCCATAGTCTCCGGTTTGCCGTCTGCCACCGCAAGCATATTGACGCCGAACGTATCTTCCAATTTTGTCTTTTTGTAGAGAAGATTGCAAAGGTTCTCTGCATCCGCTCCTTTTTTTAATTCTAATACAATGCGGATTCCCTCTTTTGAGGACTGGTTGGAAATATCGACAATGTCTGTTGTCGCTTTTGACTCTACCAGTGCGAATACGTCATTTAAGAATTTTCCGATATTGGCACCGATCATCGTATACGGAATCTCTGTGATGACAAGACGCTCTTTGCCGCCTTTCATCTTCTCAATCTCGACTTTTCCGCGAAGTTTGATCTTGCCGCTTCCGGTAGCATAGATGGCGTGTAGATCATCCTTGTTGGTAACGATTCCACCTGTCGGGAAATCCGGTCCTTTGATGTATTCCATCATCTGCTCGGTGTTGATGTCCGGGTTTTTCATGTAGGCTTTGACACCTTCGATGACCTCGCCGAAATTGTGCGGCGGAATGCTGGTCGCCATTCCGACTGCGATTCCCTCCGCTCCGTTGATCAAAATATTCGGAACTTTGACCGGAAGCACCTCCGGCTCCTTCTCTGTCTCGTCAAAGTTCGGAACAAAGTCTACAACATCTTTATCTAAATCCGCAAGATATGCCTCCTGCGTAATCTTTTGCAGTCTTGCCTCGGTATAACGCATAGCTGCGGCTCCGTCGCCCTCGATGGAACCGAAGTTACCGTGTCCGTCCACTAACGGCAGTCCTTTTTTGAAATCCTGCGACATTACCACGAGGGATTCATAGATGGAGCTGTCTCCGTGCGGATGGTATTTACCCATCGTATCTCCGACAATTCTTGCACTCTTACGGTACGGCTTGTCGTATTTGATTCCCAATTCATACATATCATATAAGGTACGTCTTTGTACCGGTTTTAATCCGTCACGAATATCCGGCAATGCCCTTGCCACAATGACACTCATTGCATAGTCGATATAAGACTTTTGCATTACTTCGGAATATTCTGTTTTGATCAAATGCTCTTTTACTTCCATGTCTTAACCTCCTACACATCTAATTCCGCATCGTTTGCGTGTTCATAGATAAACGCACGGCGCGGCGGTACGTCCGTACCCATCAGCATTTCTGTTACGTCAGATGCCATTCTGCCGTCCTCAATAACCACCTGCTTTAACACTCTGGTTGCCGGATCTAAGGTTGTCTCCCAAAGCTGGGACGCGTCCATCTCTCCCAAACCTTTGTATCGTTGCAGGGTAAAAGAACCCTTGTGTGTCTTTCGATATTTTTCCAGTGCCGCATCATCATACAGATATTCTTCTTCGCCTTTGCTCGGAATGGCTTTATAAAGCGGCGGCATGGCAATGTACACATGTCCCTCCTGAATCAGCTCCGGCATAAAACGATAAAACAGTGTCAGCAGCAACGTCGAGATATGCGCTCCGTCGACATCGGCATCCGCCATGATGATGATCTTATCGTATTTCAATTTTGTAATATCAAAATCATTGCCGTAGCCCTCGGAAAATCCACAGCCAAACGCATTGATCATGGTCTTGATTTCTGCATTGGCAAGCACTTTATCTATCGTGGCTTTCTCCACATTTAAGATTTTTCCGCGGATTGGAAGGATTGCCTGATAATTACGGTCTCTTGCTGTCTTTGCGGAACCGCCCGCAGAATCTCCCTCGACAATGAAAATCTCACATTTGGAGGCGTCTCTGCTCTCACAGTTTGCAAGTTTTCCGTTGGAATCGAACGAGAATTTTTGTTTTGTCAAAAGGTTTGTCTTTGCCCGTTCTTCTGTTTTTCTGATTTTTGCCGCTTTTTCCGCACAGGAAATGACGGCTTTTAAGACTTCAAGATTTCTGTCAAAATAGAGCTGGATTTCATCACCGACTACCTTTGCGGTTGCTCTTGACGCATCCTGATTATCTAATTTTGTCTTGGTCTGTCCCTCAAACCGCGGGTCCGGATGTTTGATGGAAATAACGGCTGTCATTCCGTTTCTGACATCGGCTCCGGTAAAATTGCTGTCTTTTTCTTTTAAAATTCCAAGTTCCCTTGCGTACTGGTTGATGACATTGGTAAAGACTGTCTTAAATCCGGTAATGTGGGCTCCGCCCTCTGCATTATAGATATTGTTACAGAATCCGAATATGTTCTCATGAAATTCCGTGGTGTACTGGATGGCTGCCTCCACGGTAATGCCCTCACTGATTCCTTTGAAATAGATGACATCATGCAGGGTTTCGCACTTTTTATTCAGATCTTTGACAAAGCCGATGATTCCCTCTTTTTCATGGTATTCAATATGTTCTGTCTCTTCGCCCCGCTTATCTTCATAGATGATGGTAAGCTCCGGGTTCAGATATGCCGTTTCGTGCAGGCGGCTTTTTACCTCGTCCTCTTTGAATCTTGTCTTTTCAAATATTTCAGGGTCCGGCAGGAAGTTGATCTTGGTTCCTGTCTTTTTGGTCTTTCCTATCACGGGAAGCAATCCCTTTTCGAGTTCTATGACCGGTATTCCCCGCTCGTAGCGGTCATGATG
>CAKRJK010000245.1 GCA_934351705.1 uncultured Lachnospiraceae bacterium | reverse complement strand
ATATACGATCGCCACAAGAATGCCGCCTACCACTGCGAGAATCGCAATCGTCACCACGACCTCCACCAATGAAAATCCCCTGTTTTTTATTGAATCGAATGTTTTCCCGTTGCCGGAATCATTTGGATACATTCCTCTTTGTCTCCTCTTTGAATCGTAAGTAAGGTTCGCTCCGTGTCTCCCTGACTGTTTCCTATCTTAATTGCAGTGATTGCTCCGGTGCCTCTTGCATATTGGATACGGATATTATTTGTCTCTGTCAGTTCAACCCGGCTTCCCCCGTCCGCATTTGAAATAAAAATTTGGATCTTAGAAGCGGAGCCGAGTTCCTGTTCTTCTCTTTTTTGATAATTGATATTTCCGTTTCCGTCACTTACCTCACCGTAAATCTGAGCATAGTATTTTCCGTCTCTGATATAAATATTTAAACCATTCACGTCACTTCTTGCCATCGTATCTGTCTTGGCTTTTTTCATCATACCGTCCAATAATACGGTACACTGATGCAGTTTTTGTTTGCCTACCACTCCGGTAGTTCCTATCAGAACACATCCCAGTATTGCCAAAACCGCAATGGTAACGATCAGTTCTAACAGGGAAAAGCCTTTGTTCTCTCTCATGTCTGCTCCTTAACGCTTTGACCAGTTTGTATATACCACCAGATCCTCCAGATGGATTTTGTTTCCTTTTCCTTTATCGTGTGTCAGACTCACTGTTCTTCCGGTATACCGCTCCGAATCGATTAGATAATCCTGCAAATTGTAAGCTCCGTTTTTGGATTCGTCTGTGGAATAATAAGTTCCTCCCGAGATCAGATTTGCAAGTGCCACCGCTTTTTTGTTGTAAGTCATCGACATAGCGTGCGGCTCTACGGTGATCTTTCCCTCTGCAATCATTGTTCCATCGAAATCCTGTGCGGCTTCTATATCACCCGTTGCAATGACCAGTGTAACCTCAGCACCTTTTGGTGCCGAATGAAGAAACGATACATCTATTTTCAATGCGGTTGTCGGATTGTCGATAAAATAGGCAGCATACGCTTTTTTGTTCGTTCCCTGTTCCTCCGTATAAAGGAACCATCCGCTTTTTGCGATCTTGAAAAGCTCGTCTTTTCTCACCAGATTCTCAAAAACCGTCTTTTGCTTTTGTGCTCCGGTCAGATCATCATAGTTGACGGTCAGGTTCGTATTGTATGCTCCGTACATTTCCTGCCATTTAATCTCTTTTGTGCGGTACTCTTCACTGTCCGATAAATCTGTTCCCTGTGTGATGGTGTCCTCAAGGGAACGCACTCCCAACTCGTCATATACCAGAATGTTTCCGTTCAATGCCTTTTTAGAAACCGGATTCTCGTTGACGGTGAGTGCTTTATCTTCTACATACAGTGTCAGATAATCTTTGATCCTTGCACCGGATTCGTGAAAATATTTTTTAAAATAATCATTTGCGGCCTTTGCATTGTCAAACTGAATATAATAATAATACATATTTCCGCTTGTGATCATGGTAATCTCGGATGCCTGCGGTGCCACACCTGCTTTGACTTTTTCTAATATCTTACTTTTAAAGACTCTCTCTTTTGATGTCGCATCGGTCTGACCTGTCTCATTTAACTTTTCTGTGTGTACTGCATTGGTCATCGGATTGGACGTTCCCAGACAACTCTCGGGAACCAGATATGCCAGCTGATTGCTCTTTACCGTCAAAGATTCTCCCATCATAACAGAACTGTCTCCGATGTAAGCATTTCCGGCAAGCACCAGATTCATCATATTTTTCAGATTGAGCTTTGCCTTTGACGGACTTCCGATCGCATTGATCAGAATCGCACTGCTGTAAGCTGCCGGATCATCTTCGATTTCTCTCTTTGTCGCATTATCCATATTGTCCGCCTGTATTGCCGTCTTTGGATTTCCGAAACCGTAGTAATCTCCGCCGAGCGTCACATCGGCACCGCCGACTAAGGTCAGATCGTTTGCCACATAAGAAGTGCCTTCCAGAATGAGTTTTGATGCATTCGCCACATTGATGTCTCTTGTCCAGACTGCCACCTTTTTATCTGCATGAAATTCTGACTTGGAATCAAGCAACAGGGTGTTGTTTGTAACCACTTCATTCTGCGGTGCGATATAGACCTTATTTCCGTTTCCCAGTGTCAGCCCCGCTCCTCCGGCATAAATACTTCCGTCCATATCAATCTGTGATGTATAGCTTTGTACCGAAATTCCCTCCTGTGCGATCATAATATAATCCGGCACATTCGGATAAGAACCCGTCTGTGTAAAATCAATCTGCGGATATTGAATCTGAATATCGGTCATAACTTCTGTCATCATACCTTTGTTGTCGGTATATTTTAAGTATAAGTTTTTCAATGCCAACCCGTTCTCATTTGCGATCAATGTCGGTTTTTTCCCGCTTATCGTAGTCAGAACCGTATTCTGTTTTACCCGTTCATCCAGAAAATCAAGCAGGTATTCCATATCATAGCAGTTTGCATCATCCTCGGATTCCAGACGCTCCCGCAAAACATTGACATAGATATTCTGAAAATTCTCGGTGCGTTTGGCATTCTTGTTGTAGGTATCCGAATACTTTGACATGGTGTCCACATAAGCCTGTGACATTGCGTCCGAAACGTCACTTTGCAGACCGAGACGTATTTCATCTAACACTCGCTCTGCATCGTAAAAGTTGTTTTTGGATAATTTATTTGTCTGTTTCATGCGGTAATTATAAACGCCTAACGCAAGTGCTACGGTCGCAAAAATCGTGACCAGCGAGATCACCGCAATTACCATGATCAAAGACATTCCTTTGTTGTTGCTTTTTAATTTCATTGTCATCCCTACCTACTGACCGTTCCGCTTAAAGTTGCCTGCACTTTATCCTGATACTCGACGCTGATGTCAATATCATACAATCTGGTC
>CAKRJK010000244.1 GCA_934351705.1 uncultured Lachnospiraceae bacterium | reverse complement strand
GCATTGACATAATAATCGATTTTTTATACAATATATTGTACACCGTACATCAATGTACGATACAATAGCTTTTTTCAAAAATTTATACTTTTTTGGAGGTTTTTCATGGATCAAAAAGAATCACGGCTGATGTCAATCGGCGAGATTGCAAAATCTCTCGGTATTACACGCAGAATTATTCTGAATTATGAAGAAAAAGGGTTATTGACTGCTGATTTTAAGGACGGAGCCACCGGAAACCGTTATTATCTGGCAGACGGTCTGACTAAGATCCGCACGATCCGCGTGCTTCAGAATCTCGGACTTTCCTTAGATGACATTCAGGCATATTTTAACGGGGAGATTGACGTTGAACCGCTGATCCGGCGATTGGAAAAACTTCGTGATGAATTGAATCTGAATATTGAAAAGCTGAAAGAACGCGTAAAAAGCGAAAATGATTTTGAACTTTTAACGACTGTGATTCCCGAGCAAACCGTTTATTGCAGAACGTTTCGCGCGGACTCTGTAGAACAACGAAAAGAACATTTGCGTGAACTGATCCCCGCTGCCATGCGGCAATACGGTTCGGACACCAGCAAGCGTATGTACTTTATCGAATATCCTCTTGACGATACGGATCTGATCACTTATTGTATTGCAGTACCCGCAGGCAGTCAGGGTGAATATATCCGCAAGCTGCCGGAGGAGCATGCCCTTTGCATTTTTTATCACGGTAGTTATGAATCGATTCCCGAGATAAAAGATAAGATTGTCTCATACGCAAAGGAACATGAGATTGCTTTGAAAGGAATTTGCCGCCACATCTATCTTGAGGGGCCTCCGGCTCATACGGATCCGAGCAAATTTATCACTCAGGTGACATTATTGATGTTGTAAGTCTTTTAACAAGACCTGCAGCATTAAGATGTGATATTCTTCATCTTTGATGATTCTTGCCAATACCGCATTGACATAAGGATCTCTGATCACTCTCATGTGCATACGGTATTGACGGATGGCTGCTTTTTCGGACTCTATGTCCGCCAACAGCATATTTTTTGCATGTTCGGGAATATCCAAGCATTCCGGTGTCCACATCTGCTGGCTTCCGTTGCGGTGTTTGGCACAGAAATCTATGCTGCCTCCGAGCAAAAATATCAACTGACCTAATTTTTGCAGATGTATCATCTCTGCCATCGCTATTCCCAGTATCGTCTTTGCTATCCCGCATTGTTGACAGGAAAGACGATTTTCATTGTTGATGTACTGTGTAATTGCGGACATCTCCGAGACGGAGCCGCAATAGTCAAAACTGAGTATGTCGGCATACTCTTGATTTTTCTTACTGACCTGTATCGGCGGATACGGCAGATCCATCATGATCGGCTGCACGTCGCGAAAGCTACAGGTGTCTGTCAGAATGTTTTCATTTTCTTGCATATGTGATCTCCAATATATGGTTCTGTATCATAGTATATTAGAGATTCTTCATAATGTGCTATCGTATCGCTTACTTGTTGTCTGCTTTACTCTGGAATTTTTCATTGTCGATGATGAAACGCTCATGCTCACCCTCACCGATCTTTCCACGCTCATCATATGCTTCTACATGGAAGCAGAGTTTTCTTCCGTCCACTTTTACCAGCTCACTTTTGGCTGTCACTTTCATACCGACCGGAGTCGCAGATATATGACTGACATTCATCAAAGTGCCGACGGTTCCCTGTCCGTCCTCTAATTCCGAAGCTACGCTTGTATATGCCGCCTGCTCCATCAAGGCTATCATTGCCGGTGTCGCATAGACTTTCAATGCTCCGCTTTTCATCGCAAGTGCTGTGTTTTCCTGTGTAACCTGTTCTTTCTTTTCACCTTTGATTCCTACTGTCATTATCTTTTCCTCCTGATATTTTTTTATGATAAATGTTTCTTTTTCTCAAAGAAATCCTTTGTCTCTTTGACTACCACACCGCTTAATGCAAAGATTGCAATCATATTCGGTATCGCCATCAGACCGTTGAATATATCCGCAATTGTCCATACTGCCTCCACTGTCATGTAAGGTCCGATGAATACTGCCAAGATATATAACCAGCGATATACTTTGACTGCTTTCATGTTACCGCCTGTTAAATATTCCAGACATCTCTCGGAATAGTAATTCCATCCCAAAATCGTTGTAAACGCAAAGAATACCAGACACATCATCAACAAGAAGGATGATATTGCTGTCGGAATCGGAAGGCCCTGATTGAATGCATAGGTCGTAACCTGAACTCCCTCTAAGCCTTCTACCTCCCATGCTCCGGTCACCACAATGGATAATCCTGTCATGGTACAGATGATGATGGTATCAATAAAAGTTCCTGTCATTGAGACAAGTCCCTGTCTTACCGGTTCTTTTGTCTTAGCTGCCGCTGCCGCGATCGGTGCGGAACCAAGTCCCGATTCATTGGAAAAGATTCCTCTTGCCACACCGCTCTGCATTGCGATAAACAATGTTCCTACTGCTCCACCCGTAACTGCTGACGGATTGAATGCTCCTTTTACTACTGTTACGATTGCTGCCGGGATCTCTGTAATATTGCAAATGATCAATGTCACACTGATCACTACATAAATGATCGCCATAAACGGTACAACAACCTGTGATACATTTGCAATACGTTTGATCCCACCAAGTACAACCAGTCCTACACATACCGTAAGGATCAGACATGCGATCACTGTTGCCCAGGAATAATCTCTTCCCAAGATTGAAACAGTATGTACTGTATCCGGGTCAAAGAAATTCTTAACTGCAGACGCAATACCATTTACCTGGGTAAAAGTACCAATGCCAAACAGTCCAACTCCAGCCCCGAAAAATGCAAAAATCCAAAATATTTATTTCAAATCTTCTTGTTCCTATTAAATTTATTTTATAAAAATGGTTGTCTTCTAATTCCATTTCATTTA
>CAKRJK010000243.1 GCA_934351705.1 uncultured Lachnospiraceae bacterium | reverse complement strand
GGTACAATACAAAGTGATCGAGGGAGCGGACGAAACCGTAATCAGCAATAAGGACGAAAGCCTGACACTTCGTGCTAACGGAGAATATCCGAAATTCATAAGCATCGAAGTGGACGGAAAAGTAGTGGACAGCAAGTACTACACGGCATGGAGCGGTTCAACCTATGTCAAGTTTACAAAAGAATTTATGGATAGCCTGTCTGTCGGACATCATACAATTCGGTTCAACTTTACAGACGGTTATGCGATGACAAATCTGACGGTTGCAAAAGAGGGTACGGCGCAGAGTACTCCTGCAAATACGGACTCGAGTGTCACCTCACCAAAGACGGGAGAGAATCCTGACAGGATGCTTTTTGCAGGAATCTTAAGTCTTATGATGACAGGAATCCTTGCGGGGATGAAAGTCAGAAGAACAAACAATAGGAACAGATGATTGCCTGTTATCATACAGACATATCATAAAACGTGTATTTATATAAGATAGGAGATGAAGCAATGAACAAAACAAGACAGTCAGACAACAAGACAACGCTGGCAGTTATGTGCCGCAGAGTGTTTGCGGGCATTCTGAGTCTGGCAATCATACTCACCATGCTTCCGATGATGTCACTGAAAGTATCGGCAGCATCGCCAACCAGCGTCAAAATTTATGGTGGCAACACAGTGGTGGAGATGGTATCTTCGGAAGAGAAGGTTACCTATTGGAAAAACAGGGCAAGACAACTCGGCGGCAGTGAAGCGGATTATAATGCCAAGTATGACTCGGATACGAATACACTTACGTTGCGAAATTTGGACACAAAGACAATTGAAGGAGCTGCAACATCAATTTATGCAAACGGTGATCTGAATATCGTATTGGAGGGAACAAATAAAATTGGACAACTATTTCGCTCCGGACCTAGTGTAGCAAAGGGAATTTATATAGAAAAAGGAAGTCTTACGATTAGCGGTAAAGGAAAATTAGAGATAATAAGTGAGATGCTGACGAATACCAACTTGGCTTTCGATAGTATATATGTCTCAAAGGATATTACTATTAAAGGTGGAGCAAAAGTAAGTATACAGGCTATAAAAAACCAGATTGACCCGGGTTATGCACCGGACGAACATGAAACACTTTGTGCAAAGAACGGAAATGTCACAATCTCCGGTGAGGATACCGTAGTATCGGTAGACAATATATTTGGTTATGCAATCAATGCAAAGGATGGACAAGGTCAACTTATCGTTGCAGACGGAGCAACCGTGACAGCATACGGTCCACCTAAAATGAAGGTGTCTTCCATAACAACCGCGTCCGGTTATCAACCACGGTGTGCGTACGGTGAGAATAGGATGGAAGTGAGAACAGTAACAGGCAGTGTGCCTGCAGAGGCATCGAAAAATACATATGTAAGAATCGCACCGCAAGACACCGTAGATGTAAGAACGCTGGAACAATTAAAAGAAGCATTAAATGTGTCAGCGGATGATGCATCGACAAAAATCAACGTACTCAATGATATAACAGTCACAGAAGAATTGACAGCCGCTAATTCAACGGGTACCACGAAAGCTGTGACAATCCGCGGTGAAAATTCCGCAAAGCTGATAAGAGGTGATTCATATACAGGTGCGATGCTCAAATTGACAAATCCTGATGTACCGGTTACCTTAAAAGACATTGCGATAGATGGAAATAAGGTTACGGCAGAAGAAGCGGCAATCTGGATAGACAGTTCAAGTGAGCTTTTTCAACCAATCCTCACGTTAGATAACGGAGCAGTTGTCGAAAATTGCACAGGCGATTATGGTTATAGTGCAATACAGGTTGGTAGGCGTATCAATGCATATAATTATACTTACGGTTATTTAAAGGTGCAGGATGGAAGTGCCATCAGAAACAATGTTTACGCACACGGTATTAATATTTTAGAGAATGCAAGGGTTGATATGGAAGGCGGAACCATAAGCGGTAATAACAGCGACGAGGGTGCCGGTGTTTGTAATGACGGAACATTCAACTTATCGGGCGGTAAAATTACAGGCAATACAGGAATGGGTATATACAGTATAGGTGAACTCAACATAACAGGCGGTGAAATCACAAAGAATGGAGGAGGTGTACAATATCAAGCCGGAACCTTTACCATGAGTGGCGGAAGCATTACCGATAATACCGGAACTTACGGTGCAGGGGTGCAGGTTGTTCGTGGAGGAACGGATGGTACACTCAAACTCAGCGGAAACGTAAAGATCAGCGGAAATACCACGAGTAGCGCCGGCAGCCTTGGCGAACCGGAGAATGTATATCTTTGTGGGGCGGACAGCCGGATACAGATAACGGGTGCATTGGGTGATGATGCACAGATTGGTGTCAAGAGTGGAGCGACCTCCGAAAACGGTATGATTACATTTGCAAGCGGAGAGGGCTATGTCATCGCAGACAGCGACGTTGCCAAATTCACAAGTGATATGACCGATTGGACGGTAGAACGTAACACGGATAACACGAATGAAATTAACTTGAAAAGAGTAAAAACGACATTGATTCCGGGAGATTTTACATTTACAGCACCGACAGATGCAGTCTACGACGGAACGAAAAAAGAGGCTGTTGTTACGAAAAACGGTACTGCTTGCGGCACGATTACCGTAAAATATTATGACGGGGACGGTAACGTGGTAGAACCGATTAATGCCGGAACATATGACGTTAGGATTGATGTTGCAGAAAATGGTGAATACAAAGCGGCAACGGGCATGTGGGATGCAACATGGAGTTTTACAATCGACAAAAAACCATTGGCAGTCTCTGTTGCAGACACAGAGGTGGAATTGGGAGATACCCTTCCGACACTGAATGTCAACGTAACAGGTTTTGCAGACGGTGAGAGTGAAACAACCCTGACAGGTTTTGAAAAACCGACTGCAACTCCGGCAACAACGGTAAATACAAGCACAAAGGGAGAACAAACCTTTGAG
>CAKRJK010000242.1 GCA_934351705.1 uncultured Lachnospiraceae bacterium | reverse complement strand
GTATGAACTGGAGCACTATCTGGCAAAAATGCAGCCGCTTTTGTTAAATCAGAATGCGAGAAATGACATGATCGAGATTCTGATCGAAAAGCAGGATTATGAGCTGGCATATCATTGGATGATGCGGTTTGGCATGGGACAGACGGACAGAGCAAGATTTTTGACGACAGCCAGCTATATGATCGAACATTTAGCGGGGGAGGAGGACGAGTTTTTGGTCAGCCTTTCGGCAGAGATTTTTCTGGCAAAAAAATATAATGATGTGCTTTTAAAATACCTTGCAAGATATTATGAAGGCCCGACCAAGGTGTTGGGAGAACTTTGGAAAGCGTCATCGGAGTTTGGCTTGGATACGTTTGAACTGGAAGAACGGTTGTTGGTACAGATGTTGTACACCACAGAGTATGTCGAGGGCATGGAGGACATCTTTTTACACTTTTGCGAGAACGGCGGAAAAGATGTGATCCAGCAGGCGGTGGTCAACTATTTTTCACAGATGTATTTCGTAGAGAATGCACAGCTTTCAGAAAATCTGGTTGCGGTGATTTTGTTCCGCTACAAACAGGATGCAGAGCTGGTTCCGGTGTGCAAGCTGGCATTTTTGAAGTATCTGTCAGAGCATGAGGAATTACAGCGGGAGTGCGCCGAGCTGGAGGAAACATGGTTAGGGGAATTTGCAGAGGAAAAAATCTGCTTCCCGTTTTATAAAAAATTTGAAAAGCGGCTTTTACAAAAATACCATCTGAACGATAAGGTGTTTGTCGAGTATCGCACAAAGCCGCATCAGAATTTGCAGATCCACTACTGCGTGGATGACAGCGGAGTTTACCAAACGGAGCGGATACCGGAGGTGTACGGCGGTATCTATGTGAAAGAATTCACATTGTTTTTCGGAGAAAATATAGATTATTACATCAGCCAGGAAGATGAGGTATCGCAGGATATTACCGAGAGCAACCGGATATCGGGCAATGACATGGTAGAAGAAAACGAGGACAGCCGTTATGACATGATCAACAGTATGTTACTCAATCTGATGGTAAGAAACCGGGAAAAAACCGAATATTATATGGAACAATATGAAAAAAAGGATTGTCTTAGAAAAAGCCTGTTTGAGATTTTGTAAAAGGAGCCGTTATGGGAGAAATCTATTCGGAAAAATTATATATCGGAATTGACATAGGAAAAGAGTCCGTAATGCTCAGCTATTATCATACAGGACTCAAAATGCCGCGAACGGTCAGCACGGTGGCAGGCAGCGGTCAGTATCAGATTCCGCTCGTGATCGCCAAACGACACGGAATCGGACAATGGGTTTACGCCGAGGAGGCATTGCATCTTTGTGAGGAAAAGAAGGGAACTCTTGTAGACAATCTTTTGGAGCGGGCGGCAGAAAAAGAGACCGTCAGCGTGGACGGAACGGATTACGAGGCGGTAGAGCTATTGATCCTGTATTTTAAAAAGATATTAAGAACGCCGAACAAGCTCGATGTGGAACGCCCGATTGAAAAGGTGGTTTTCGGAATACGCAGGATTGACAGCCGTTATATCGAATTGTTTGAGGAAGTCCGCAGGCGGCTGGGCTTGGAAAAGCAGCAGTTTGAGATGATCGACCATAAAGAATGCTTTTATTTTTACAGCTATCATCAGGAAGAGATGTTAAAACAGCATGAAGTATTCTTATTTGATTATTATGAGAACCGGATGGAATGTTTTGAGTTGAGCAGAAAAAGGGGAACACAGCCGGTTGTTATTGAGATTGAACAACATCAGCTGGGGGAGCTGACGCAGCCGTATGACGATCATTTTCTTCAAATGGCACAGAGTGTCATGGGCAAGAAGCTGATCAGCGCGGTTTACTTTGTCGGAGATATTTTCGAGGGTGACTGGATGCAGGAGTCACTTCGTTATATCTGTCGGGGAAGAAGGGCTTTTGTGGGAAAAAACCTGTATTCGATGGGAGCCTGTTATGCCTCGTATCTAAAAGGAAATGAGGAAAAATGGAACTATGTTTATCTGGGCGAGAGCGAATTTAAGATCAACATTAGTTTAAAGGTGCAGGACAGATCGGAACTGAAATTCTACACTCTGATCGAGGCGGGTGAAAACTGGTATCATAACGTCCATAGCTGTGATGTGTTGTTGGATGATACGAACACCGTGGATCTGTGGTTGCAATACCCGTTTGGGAGAGAGGCAAAGATTGAGAATCTGGAGTTGGCGGATCTGCCGGAACGCCCGAATAAAACGACAAGAATCTCTGTGACGGCACGGGCGTTGTCGGATAGGAAAGCGGAAATTATCATTTATGATCTTGGATTCGGAGAGTTTTTTCCAAGCAGCGGAAAAGTCTGGAAATACACCATGGAATTTTAAAGGAGTAAAAAATGGGACAGTTGATTCTTTGCAGGAATCGTCTTGCGAGTGAACCGTATTATTTGGAAACGATAAATAAAAATCTATATTCACTGGAGGAGCTTTGCTATTATCTGGTGTGCGGAGAGTATCAGGCAGAGCCGGATTTTGTCAACCGGAGTTTTTGCGATTGGGTTCGGAATCAGCTGCACGCGGAGGAACTTGCCGACGGACTGGAGCAGGTTTTACAGCAAAATCAAGGGGCAAAGGCTTTTATAAAGAGAATTTTTGATGATACGCAGTATGCAAAGGAAGAAGAAATCCAAGAGGTTTTCAAAAGTATCACGGAGTATGAACAGAAAAATGAAACGGAGCGCAAAAAGCTGCGGGCAGACCGTCTGTTAAGAAAAGAGCAGTATGTTGCGGCAATCAGAGAGTATCACAAGATACTCAAACTGGAGGAAGTACAGGAAAACAGAGAGCTTGTGGGAAACATCTGGCATAATATCGGAACGGCATATGCGGGATTGTTTTTGTTCTGGCAGGCGGCAGAGTATTATAAGAAGGCTTACAGTAAGAATGCAAATCCAAAGTCGCTTGAAGCACAGTGGTATGCTCTGAAA
>CAKRJK010000241.1 GCA_934351705.1 uncultured Lachnospiraceae bacterium | reverse complement strand
TACTGTGCAACCTGTGACGGAGCCTTTTTTAAAGGAAAGACGACGGCGGTAGTCGGCGGAGGAGATGTGGCATTGGAGGATGCGCTCTTTTTATCAAGACTGTGTGAAAAGGTTTACCTGATTCACCGCAGAGATGAATTACGCGGGGCAAAGATTTTGCAGGAGCGTATTTCGCAGACAGAAAACATTGAAATTTTGTGGGATACCGTAGTAGAGGAGATTCAGGGTGAAGATATGGTAGAAAAGATTCTTCTATATAATAAGAAGAAAGATGAGAAAAAGGAGCTTGCCGTACAAGGAGTTTTTGTTGCAGTCGGAATCGAACCGAACACAGAAATCTGCAAAGGAATTGTGGATCTGGACGAAGCGGGCTATGTCATTGCGGCAGAGGACGGAAAGACGAATGTGCCGGGAATCTTTGCAGCGGGAGATTTAAGGACGAAGCAGTTAAGGCAGGTCATTACAGCCGCTTCCGACGGAGCGAATGCAGTGACCTCCGCAGAGAGATACCTGTATGAAAGTTAGCACAAATGGTGTGGGGGTACGCCAAAAACTTCCAATATGTAGGGGTTGACAGCCACGTATGGCTTTGCTATAATAACCGTGTAATAAATGTAACAAATTCGTAACAAATGGTAAAGAAATCACAATATATTGGAGGTACATATGAACCGCAATAGGATGAGAATAAAAACATGTGCATTGGCAGCTGCAGTAGTATTAACAAGTTCAAGTTTCGTTGTAAACGCAGCACCTTCAGCAGGTATGTCAAGTGAATTAAGCAACAGCATCAGCGGAAAGACGGCAGAGTCCACCGTAGCAGGCGGCTCACTCGGTTTGGCAAAAGCACTTGTTGCAAGCCAGCAGATCAGTGTAAAACAGGAGAATGAGACACCGGTCGTAAAATCCGAATATGCAGACATTGCAATCGCACAGGTTGACAATTATGTAAATGTTCGCAGCACTCCAAGCGAGGAAGGCGAAGTATTAGGAAAACTTTACAACAATTCAGCAGCAACCGTAAACGCGGTAGAGGGAGACTGGTATCAGATTACTTCCGGCAGTGTAACAGGATATGTAAAACAGGAATTTGTTGTTGTAGGCAATGAAGAGTTGGCAAGAAGCGTCGGAAGAAGATTGGCAACAGTCAACACAGAGACATTGAAAGTTCGTACAGATGCATCTTTAGAAGCACCTGTTTTAGGATTAGTACCGGGCGGAGATGACTTAACGGTATTAGAAGAAAGAGACGGATGGGTAAAAGTAACTATGGAAGAGGGCGAAGGCTATGTTTCCACTGATTACGTAACACTCTCCACAGAATATGTAAAAGCAGAATCCAAAGCAGAGGAAGAAGCAAGACTTGCAAAAGAAGAAGCCGAGAGAAAAGCAGCAGAAGAGGCAGCAAGAAAAGCGGCACAGAAAGCAGAAGCAAAGAAAGCTGCTAAGAGCGGTTCAAAATCAAGCGGAGCTTCCAGTTACTCAGCACCTTCAGGAGCAGGCGGAAGTGCAGTGGCAAGCTTTGCAGGACAGTTTGTCGGCAATCCTTATGTTTACGGAGGAACAAGTTTGACAAACGGAGCAGACTGTTCAGGATTCGTTATGGCAGTTTACGCACAGTTCGGTATTGCTTTACCACATTCCTCCAGCGGAATGAGAAGTGTAGGATACGAGGTAAGCCAGTCAGAGATGCAGCCGGGTGACATCATCTGTTACAGCGGACATGTTGCAATCTATGTAGGCAACGATACCATCGTACATGCAAGTACACCGTCCAGCGGTATCAAATACACTTCACCGGCAGCATACAAGAGCATTATTACAGTAAGAAGAATTTTCTAAACGAAAAGTTGTGGTGAAAATATTTCGCGGCAAGTGCAGATTTTGCACTTGCCGCTTTTTTGAATTTGGGCTCTATGTCAAGTGTTGGGGTGTGATTCTTTGAATCACGCCCCATTACTTGATTTGGAGCTGTTTTGTGAGTACGATTTGGTTAATCAGGTTACGTTCGGCGTGTGTGGCACATTGAATTTTGAACCGGATGGTTTGCAAAAAATTTTATGGCAGATGTAAGTCCGGGAATTTTAATGTGAAAAGTTGCAGAGAACGTTTCTCAAAAAGAAAAAAACAGCAAATTGCACAAAATGTTGTTTGTCTGCAAAAAATGACGAAAAAACGAATAAAAAACGGAAAAAAGTTATCCACATCGAAAAGTGTGGAAATATCGAAGAAAATGAGTTATACACCGAGTTATACACGTTATCCACAGAAAAAAAGTAAAATTAATAGGTTTACATAGCAAAAAAACAGAACGGACGTTTTGTGAACAAATAATAAAGTTGATAAGTTTGCACAAAAGATGAGAAAAAAACTTGACTTTTTTAATGTGGAAATATGGAGAAAAATATTGGAAAATGTCAGAATTATTACAAAAAATGTCGAACCGAAGCAGAGCACCACACAGAAACACAAACAGAAAATTTGACTTTTTTCAACAAACGTGTATAATTATAAATAATTCGATGGAGAAGAGAATATCTTCTCCATTTTTTACCGATAACTTATGCAAGCATTTTGGAGAGGAGAACAAATGAAGAAGAAATTATTATCAGTATTACTTGTAGCGGTAATGGCTTGCTGCACATTGGCAGCATGTGGTTCAAAGGAGACTTCCACAAAGGACAAATCAAATGATAAAGTTTTGCGTGTGGCAATGGAATGCGGATACGCACCGTATAACTGGACACAGTCCGATGATTCCAACGGAGCTGTTCCGATTGCCGACAGTAAAGACTATGCATATGGCTATGATGTTATGATGGCACAGAAAATTGCAGATGAACTCGGTTATGAGCTGGAAATCGTAAAACTTGACTGGGATTCCTTAATTCCGGCAATCCAGTCCGGTACCGTAGACTGTGTTATTGCAGGACAGTCCATCACCTCTGAGAGAAAAGAGATGGTAGACTTTACAGAGCCTTACTACTA
>CAKRJK010000240.1 GCA_934351705.1 uncultured Lachnospiraceae bacterium | reverse complement strand
CGCCCATACCGCAGGTTACAAACACCATGTCTGCACCCTTGATGGCATTCGTCAGATCTTCTACACTCTCTTCTGCTGCTTTCTCACCGATCTCCGGCTGTGCTCCTGCACCTAATCCTTTTGTCAATTTCTCACCAATCTGGATCAATGTTGGTGCCTTGCAAAGTGTCAATGCCTGTTTATCTGTGTTCACACCGATGAATTCCACACCACCGATATTCTCGTCAATCATTCTATTCACAGCATTGTTTCCAGCTCCCCCTACACCGACTACTATAATCTTTGCACTGGAATCTGCTTCTGTTGTCTTAATCTCTAACAAGGTTCTTCCTCCTTTTTCCCTCGAATTTATCTAAATCTGAATTTTATTGTCCTATCAATATACATATACAAATATAATATAATTTTTCTGCCAATTAATCAACCACAAATTCAATTTTTTTCAATTATTCTTGTTTTTCAAACGGAACATCTGTATTATCTTTTGTCCAGCCCTCCAGATGGAGTGTTCCGCTCAATCCCTCCAACTGCGGGTATATCACAGCCAATGTTTCCAGCTTATCCGGGAGATGTTCGGAATTTCCCAGATTGACCTTGATATTGTCATACTCCAATATCATATTGGAATATTCGTCATAACAGAGTGTATTCGGTAAAATCTGGTATTTGTTCAATCCCTGTGTCACACTCATCAAGGACTTTAACACTGACTTTTTCTTAATCGGTATCTCTTTATGCAGAGTGACCTCTTTGACATCTACTCCGCTGATTTCCATAACTCCCGGTATTCTCTCGGAGGAAGTCTCCACCACAATTCCCTCCTCATTAAAATAGGCGTTCTGACCTACTGACGGGATGTAGATACATCCGATCATGTCTTTTTCTTTTACATGGATCACCAACGTCTGTGCGTCCTTCAACGTAATTTTCGGATTCTCCAGAAATGCCATTTCCGTAGCGTCCGTAAATTTGTATTTCAGATATACATACATCGCATTCCATGAAAAATCATCATTCAATACCCATTCTTTGATGGTTTCATCGGGATAAATCGTACTCCCCTTGACTTCTACTTTTTTGATTTTGCACAACCGGTAGGCTGCAATCCCAAAGATTGCCGCAAGCAGTATGAGCACTGCCAGTATGATAAGAATTATTTTTACTACTTTTCCCTTTTTCATAGCCTATTTTGTCTCATCCAGTCTGATTCCCCGCGAGACGCTGAGTGCCAGCCCCATCTCGGAGAGCAGAAACAGGACGGATGTACCTCCATAACTGATAAACGGCAGCGTGATTCCCGTATTCGGAATGGAATTGGTTACCACCGCAATGTTCAAAATAACCTGAATCGCAATATGTGCCATAATTCCGACTACCAGCAATGCTCCGTACAGATCACTCGCATTGTTCGCGATGACCATAAAACGCCAGAGCATCAAAAGAAACAGTAAAATGACACAGACCGCACCGAAAAGTCCTAACTCCTCACATATGATAGAAAAAATCATATCGTTTTGTGCCTCCGGCAAAAAGCCGAGCTTTTGCATACTCTCTCCCAGACCTTTTCCGAAAAGTTTTCCGGAACCGATTGCATAAAGTCCCTGCAACGTCTGGTATCCTTTTTCGTAATCCTCCGGATTTAACCAGATTCTGATTCGCTCGGCACGGTAACGCTCCAGATAGATAAAAATTCCTCCGAATGCGATACCAAGACCTCCCAACGCAAAAAACTGTGCGTAACTCGGACTTGCCACAAAGGACATGACCACGGCAATTCCCAGAATAATGATCGCCGTGCTTAAGTTGTTGTATGCGATTACACCGATGATCGGTATGGTAATGAGCAGTACCTTGATCACGGTCTTAAACTTTTTCATCTGTTTGGGCATCCTGCTGATTAAGACCGCAAGAAACAGGATGACCGCAATTTTTGCAAATTCAGACGGTTGGAAAGACAAAGGTCCGATCTTCAGCCATCTCTTTTGTCCGTTGTATTCCTGACCGACAAAAATAACTGCCGTACATATCACCAATGCCCCGACATATGCCAATCCCGCAAATTTCATCCATACATGATAATCAATCCTGGATATTATGTACAATGCCAGAAACCCTAAGCTCGTTGCGAAAAACTGTTTTTTCACATAATATGCACTGTCACCAAACTTAACCTGACCGTCGTAAGAACTGGTAGAATAAAGCATTACCAGTCCAAAACAGACCAGAAAGATGATGATAAACAGTAAGCTGTAGTCAAAATATCTTGAAGTTTTGCTCTTTGCTCTCTCCCGCTTTCTGCTCATCCATTACTCCTTTAAGCTCTTCACATATTCTTTGAATAAATCTCCGCGTTGTTCGTAATTGTCAAACATTCCCCAGCTTGCACATGCCGGTGAAAGCAGCACGACATCCCCCGCCTTGGCATTCGCATAACAGATGTTGATTGCTTCTTCCAGACTGTCCGCCATCTCTATCTCAGTAAAGCCATGCTCTCTTGCACACTGTGCGATCTGATCTCTTGTCTGACCGATCAATACTAATTTTTTTACTTTATCCTCAAATGCTTCAATCCATGAGTCAAACGGAACCTGTTTGTCATAGCCCCCTCCGATCAAAAGCGTCGGAGCTGTCATTGCCCGTATTCCCTGTATTGCCGCATCTGTATTCGTTCCCTTTGAATCGTTATAAAATTTGACACCGCGTTTTTCTGTCACATACTCAATCCTGTGCTCTACGGCATGAAAATTTCTCAGTGCCTCCTTGATTTTCTCCATCGGCACTCCGAAGCTGTATGCCATCGCGGTTGCCGCCATCGCATTCTCATAGTTGTGAAGTCCCAAGATATTCAATTCGTCCACGCCTATGATTCTTTCTGCCTTGCCGTCTTTCGTCAGATAAATACTGCCGTCTTCATAATAAAAACCGTTTTCCAGTCTGCGTCTGCTGCTGAAAAAGACTACCTTGCATTTCAAGGTCTTTCCAAACTCCCGCAGTGCCTCATCCTCATAATTGAGTACACAGGTCTCATTCTCATTCAGATTCTTGGTGATACTCTCTTTGATC
>CAKRJK010000239.1 GCA_934351705.1 uncultured Lachnospiraceae bacterium | reverse complement strand
CTTCGAGACACCGGAATCGGAAAATCTGTTTGAGACAGTGATGAAACTTCCGGAAAAGTATCGTATCGTCATTCACCTGTTTTATTATGAGGATTACGCTATTCGGGAAATCGCGGAAATTATGCATTTGTCGGAAAGTAATGTAAAAGTTCGCCTGCCACGCGGGCGGGCGCTGCTCAGACAGATATTAAAGGAGGAATGGGAAGATGACGAATAAAGAAAAATACAAACAGGCATTTTCGGTATTACAGACCTCCGATGATTTTTCGATGGAGGTAGAAAAAATGGCAATGAGACAGAAACATCATAAAATGAAAACAATAGCGGCAGCAGTCGCAGCATGTGTCATTCTTGTGGGAGGAGCGGGAACCGCCTATGCGGCAGATGTCGGAGGCGTCCAGAGAACCATCCAGCTCTGGATTGACGGCGACCGGACGAATGCCACATTCGAGATTAAAGCGGATGGAGATATCATAATTCATAATGATGATGGAAACAACACCTCTTATAGCATAAAATCCAATGATGAAGAGGGAAATACAACCGATATGGGCGGTGACAGTGTTGCAACCGAAGAGGATGGAGAAAAGGGTTCACCGGTCGAAGAAGAGGCTAAGGAGCAGAATGATCAGCCGAAAGTGGAATACAAAGATGACGGCAGTGTCTGGGTGTGCTATAAAGACCAGAAGCTGGACATCACCGACCGTTTCGAGGATGGCATCTGTTATGTAAAACTGATTGATGGAGAAGATAACCTGTATCTGACGGCAAAATACAAGGACGGTTATGGAGTATCAAGCAGCAAATATCCGAGTCCGGAGGAATGCAATTAAATTTTATTGTTTACAAATTTACTTATAAACAGTAATAGTAAAAACCATGCGTGGGAGAGCAATTATGTCGAGTGCGTTCCCACGCATTTATTTTCTGTGACACTGTTAAAATGCTGTGACAGAGGCAGAATCCTTGCCGTTTTTGTCTTTTTACCAAATTGATTTTGTCCGTAGTTTGGCATATAATATCGTTAGTATCTATTGGTTGATTTTACTTGTGAAAAACGATCGGTACACTGATGGAGGATATATGCACTTTGTAGAAGCAAAAGGAATCCTTTCCGGTAATAACGGAATGAACATTTATCGTGGCTGTACCCACGGTTGTATTTATTGTGACAGCAGGAGCACCTGTTATGGATTTACGCACGAGTTTGAAGATATTGAAGTGAAAATAAATGCACCGGAATTATTGGAAAAGGCATTAAAATCGAAACGTAAAAAGTGTATAATCGGAACAGGTTCAATGTGCGATCCATATTTGCATGCAGAAGAAAAGTTAAAGCTCACCCGCAAGTGCCTGGAACTGATCAATCAATACGAATATGGAGTTGCGGTTCAGACGAAATCAACCCGGATACTGAAAGATATAGATTTGCTAAAATCAATTAACGACAAAACAAAGGCAGTTGTCCAAATGACAATGACAACGTATGATGAAAAAATCTGCAAAATCATAGAGCCCAATGTATCTACAACAAGGGAACGCTTTGATGCACTGCTGCAATTTAAGAAAGCCGGAATCCCCACAGTTGTCTGGCTTACACCGATTTTGCCGTTTATCAATGATACAGAAGAAAATCTCAGAGGTATTCTTGATTATTGCATAGAAGCAGAAGAAAAAGGGATTATATGTTTTGGAATGGGCGTTACGTTAAGAGATGGAGACAGGGAGTATTTTTACAAAGCGTTGGATAAGCATTTTCCGGGGGTAAAGAATAAATATATCAGAACATACGGAAACGCATATAACGTGCCGAGCCCTAATAATGAAAGATTATTGAAAATTTTCCGCGAGACATGTATACAAAACGGAATGATATATCAACCGGAGGAATGTTTTCAATACCTTCAAGAGTTCCCTGAAAAATACACACAGATGTCCTTATTTGACATTTAAGGAAGGAATCATTATGGCAACGAAGGATCAAAAAGTACAATTGAGTAAAGAAATGGACAGCGAAACATTTCTGAGTTTTTATTATTTGAAAGAAGAACTTGTCGAATTTTGCAGAAAAAACGGACTTCCGACTTCGGGAGGAAAGATAGAGATTACGGAAAGAATTGCTCATTTTTTAGATACAGGTGAGATTATTGCAAAGAAGAGTGTACCAAGAAAAAAGCCTGCGTAGGAGATATTACAAAAGAAACCGTAATTGAGAAGGATTTTGTCTGTTCCGAGAAACACCGGGCTTTTTCAAAGAGCAAGTAAGCAGCAGTTTTTCGTTTAATGTGATGTTTCAGAAATGGCTCAAAGAAAATGCGGGAAAAACATACCGTGATGCAATAGATGCCTATTATCAGATTCTGGAAAACAAGAAAAAAGGCAGGACGAAAATCGATAGACAGTTTGAGTACAATACTTATATACGTGATTTCTTTGAAGATAATAAAGGAAAAACTTTGGAAGATGCAATCAAATGCTGGAAATATAAAAAGGAATTAAAGGGGCATAATCGTTATGAAAAAACGGATCTCACTGCTTTAAAGCAGACTTTATGAAATTACTTTTGAATGATTCATCACAGTAACTTTCATAGTATCATATACGGTCCTTGGAGAGGGACGATAAACACTACTACATGATAATGCGAGGAGAGGGATAAACAATATGAAGAAAACACTGATCGTTGTAGATATGCAAAATGATTTTATTGACGGATCACTTGGCACAGATGAGGCAAAAGCAATCGTGCCAAAGGTAAAAAGCAAAATTCAAGAGTATCACAAACGCGGTGATCAAATCATTTTCACAAGAGATACTCATCAGACAGATTATCTGAACACGCCGGAGGGAAAGAAACTGCCGGTAGAGCATTGTATTGAGGGAACGGACGGTTGGAAAATCGCAGATGGTTTGGAGGTTTTGGAAGCCGTATATATTAATAAGCCGACATTCGGAACATTGCAGTGGACAGAATTTAAAGATATGAAAGACGGGGAGATAGAAATTGAAATTTGCGGTCTTTGTACAGATATTTGTGTGGTATCCAATGCAATGATTCTAAAGGCACTATTCCC
>CAKRJK010000238.1 GCA_934351705.1 uncultured Lachnospiraceae bacterium | reverse complement strand
GGTATAGGCAGTCCAGTCATTCTCATCGTCAATGTAAATCTCTACACCGCCCATATTCACCATCGGTTCAACGGTAAAGACCATTCCCGGAACCATCAACATCTCGGTTCCTTTTTTCGTGTTATAGCCTACCCACGGATCTTCATGAAATTCAAGACCGATTCCGTGTCCTCCGATTTCTCTTACAACGGTATAGCCGTTTGCATAGGCATGGTCGTGAACCGCCTGTCCCATGTCACCTAAAAATCCCCACGGTTTTACCTGCTCTAATCCTTTTTCCACGCATTCTTTGGTAACCTCAACCAAACGCTTTTTCTCCTCGGAAACCTCTCCGATACAAAACATTCTTGAGGAATCGGAAAAATATCCGCTCAAGATGGTAGAGCAGTCCACATTAATAATATCTCCGTCCTTTAACACGACATCTTCCGATGGAATCCCGTGGCATACCTGCTCGTTGATAGAGGTACAAACGCTTTTTGGAAATCCCTCATAGTTGAGCGGTGCCGGAATGCCGCCCATTGCGGTTGTACGTTCATAAACCATCGCATCAATCTCTTCTGTCGTCATTCCCGCTTTGATATGCTCACCCACATAATCTAAAACCGCAATATTGATCTTGGCACTTGCCTTCATCCCATCAATCTGTGATTTTGTTTTGATAATCTTGTGCGGAGGAACTTTATGCCCTTTACTTCTGTAAAGTTCTATTTTCTCGTCAAATGCCTGATGGCATGTTTTATACTTCTTTCCGCTGCCGCACCAACACGGCTCATTTCTTCCAAGTTTCATACTACCCTCAATTCTTTCCGTAATGATCTAATGTAACTTCTCCTATCAGCACCTCATCCCACAACTTGTCATGAATGACTAAATCATGTTTTTTTAACATTTTTTTGTAAGATTTTCCGCTGTAATCATAGGAGCCGTAATTTTTTTGATTTTCCTCGGCTAAAATTCTCTGATATTTTTCTGCAAGGACCGTTTTTCGTGCCATGACACAAAGTTCTTCCTCGGTAATCCCTGCCCTCTCTTTTTGCCAGTCTTCCAAATCATAACTCAGATCCGATGCATTGCTCTGTGCTAATTCTTCCTCGTCTTTTGTCAGCTCAATCCCGTTCTCCTGTGCCTCCCTGCTTAGGAGCATATGATGAATCGCAGTATCTAAGACTGCCTCTTTACTGGTTTTTCTTATATATTGCCTGTTTGTATGAATATTCCAGTATTGCACCGTATTTTCCGGATTGTAAACCTGCGCCTGTTGCTCCACCTCACGCTCCTGAACCGCGATGTAGTAGTTCATCTGCTCTAAAGTATACTTCTCTCCATCCAGCTCGAATACCGTATCTTTCAAATAGTCTTTATAAGAAAACTGCTTGCTCTCACCAATGCGGAATGCCACAGAGATCATGACCGCACTCACCAAAAGCAATCCGGTTACTGCTGCGATTGTCTTTTTCAAAATGTACTCCTTTTATTTGCAAAGTTCGGCAACTACCTGATTGATCACCTTTCCGTCTGCTTTGCCTTTGAGCTCCGGCATAACGTTTTTCATGATCATTCCTTTATTCTTGGTCTCCAGAATTTCTGCAAATTTTTCGGTAATATAAGTACGCACTTCTTCCTCACTCATCAAAGACGGTGCATATTCATTAATGACATCATAACGGAACTGATACTCTGCTTTTAAATCCTCACGGTCTGCCGGGCAGGTATCAATCTGTTCTTTTACTGTCTTTAACTCTTTTAAGATGACACGGTCTACCAGTTCCTCCTTAATGTCATTGCGGCAGCCCTCGTCAATGGCTACTTTCTTGACTGCGGAAACCAGAGAAGAGATTGCGTCTTTTCTCGGTTTGTCTTTCGCTTTCATTGCCGCTATCATATCTTTTTGTAATTGTTCCATCTGCATAATGCTTTTCCTCCAATTCTTTTATCTGAATCTATAAAACTCTTCTGACACTGATGATCGTTTTATAGGTTGCATTGTCATATGCTACGATTCCGTATTTTGTTCCTTTTGCATGCACGATCTGTCCGTTGCCCATATAAATCGCTACGTGACCTGCATAGCAGATCAAATCTCCCGGCTGTGCATTGGAATAGCTGACTTCTTGTCCGCAGTTACGCTGTGCTCCCGAATAGCTTGGAATGCTGACTCCGAAATGAGCATACACATAACTGGTAAAACCGCTGCAATCCGCACCCGTATTCGGATCTTTTCCTCCCCAGACATACGGTTTTCCTACGAACTGCAATGCGTAATTGACCACTTCACTTCCGCTGACGTTGGTGGTATGTGACGGGTTCAGATTGCCTGTGGACGCACTGCCTGTTGAACCTCCGTTTGAACTGTTTCCTCCCGATGAGGAATTGTTTGTTGTTCTTGACGCCGACTGCTGCTGGATAATGCGGTTTTGCTCCGCAATCGTCTGCTTGTACTGGTTCGCAAGCTCTTTTGCATCGGCAATCTGTGCGTCGGCATTTGCCTGCTGGCTCTTTAAGTTATTCATGGTCTTTTGGAGCTGCGCCTGCTGCTGCTTTAACTCCTCTTCCGCCATCTCCAGTTCCGCACGCTCGTCTTCCACCTGTTGTTTCAAATCCTCAACCTGTTGACGTGTCTCCTGATATGTGGTCAATAAATCCCTGTCATACCCGTAAACTTCGTTAAAATATTCTACACGATTGAGCATATCTGCCATGCTTTTTGATTCCAACACAGAAGATACCACTGCCGTATCCCCTTTTTCATACATGAACTTGATACGCTTTTTCATGGCATTATACTGCTTTTGTTCATCTTCCTGTGCCTGTGCTAAATCCGTTGTCACTTTTTCAAGCTGCTTTTGGTTTGCGGCGATCTCATCCTCTAAGATTCCCACATCCACCAGCAAGTTGACCAACTCTTCGTTCGTCGCACTGATCTTTCCCTGGATTTCACTTTTTTTGTTCTGCAGATTATCTATTTTTTTATTGACATCATTCAGATTCTGCTCTGCTGTCTTTTTTTTGTTTTTTGCCGAAGAAGTCGCCTGTATCACCTGCGGACTTCCGATTGTAAGGGCGGCGATCAGAACTGCTG
>CAKRJK010000237.1 GCA_934351705.1 uncultured Lachnospiraceae bacterium | reverse complement strand
GTACACACACTCAGAATAAGAATAGGTATAAAACGCGGGTATCCATATCGGGTATCCGCGTTTTTAAAACAAAAACCGCATATTGAAGTTTACAAAACAGGTAATAGATGTTAGAATAAACGCAGAATGTATTTAGAGGAGGAATCGGCTCATGAGGCTGATGAAGAGAAGAAAAGCCAGGCCGATAAGCCGTCAGGCAGTAGTACAGACCAAAGTACGAGCAAAAGAAGAGGAGAAGGATATGGACGATTATTTATTAAAACAGATTGATGAATTCAGAGGAAAAGCAGAGCAGCTTCAGGAGTTAATTGCAACAAAAGAGACAAAAGTCAGAGAATTGCAGCTTTTAGTAGATGAGCGTGAGAGCAAGGCAACCAAATTGCAGATTGAGTTGGACGAGCGTCAGAAAGAGGCAGATTCTCTTGTAGGAAATGTAGAAGAGCAAGTAGACGGTTTGATGCATAAGATAGAAGAGCAGCAGAATGCCAATACAGCAGAGATCAAAGAACTTCTCGGCGATGTATCAACAGGATTAAAAGAAGTCAAAACCGATGTATCAGAGAAAGTACATACGGAGAACGTAAAATGCTACCGCAATATACAGGGACTTTTTGATGAGTTTTCAGAAAATCTCGGAGAAGTAGAGGTTGCAGAGGCAAGTATGCAGAAAATTAAAAACCCAATCGGTGCAGTGATTGGTCTTTTGATTGTCAATCTTGGCGGAACCATTGCAATTCTTTTATATTTACTTGGAGTTATCAGCTTCTAGAGTAATTTGAAAGGTGAGGGAAAAGGTTGGAATATCAACAGGAAAATAAAGTGTGGGTGATCGGACATAAGAATCCGGATACGGATTCTATATGTGCGGCAATCTGCTATGCAAATTTAAAAAATCAGTTAAAAGACGGGTATCAATATATTCCAAAGCGTGCGGGAGCGGTCAACGAAGAAACCAAGTACGTTTTGGAATATTTTGGTGTAGAAATACCGGAATATGCGGAGGATGCGGGAGCACAGGCAAAAGACATCGCATTCCGAAAGACCGCAGGTGTCAGCAGCCATATTTCTTTAAAAAGAGCGTGGGAGCTGATGAAAACCGAGAACGTCGTGACACTTCCGGTGATTAATGCGTCGGATAAGTTAGAGGGATTGATTGTCACCAATGACATTACCCAGTCCTATATGGATGTCTATGACAACCATATCTTATCCAGAGCGAGAACGCAGTACAAAAATATCGAGGAAACATTAAACGGAACAATTCTGGTAGGAAACGAACACGCCTATTTTTGCAAAGGAAAAGTAGTCATTGCGACCGGAAGTAAAGATTTTATGGAGGAGAGCATAGAGAGTGATGATTTGGTCATCGTAGGGGACAGAGATGATTCCCATATCTGTGCGATCGAGGAAAACGCAAGCTGTCTGGTAGTGACAGGAGGAATCCAGGTATCCGCAAAAGTGCTGGAACTGGCAGAGCGGAGAGACTGTGTTGTCATCGGAACACCGTATGACACGTTTACTACGGCACGTCTGATCAATCAGAGTATTCCGATTAAATATTTTATGAGAAAAGAGAATCTGCGGACATTCGATATTGACGATTATGTGGATGAGATGAAAGAAACCATGTCAACCATGCGCCATCGTGATTTTCCGATTCTGGACGAAGAGCAGAATTATCTGGGTATGGTATCGAGAAGAAATCTTTTAAATATGCACAGAAAGAAAATTATTCTGGTAGACCATAACGAGAAATCACAGGCGATTAACGGAATCACGGGAGCAGAGATTTTGGAGATTATTGACCATCATCGTCTGGGCAGCCTTGAGACGATGTCACCGGTCTTTTTCCGCAATCAGCCGTTGGGATGTACCTCGACGATCATCTATCAGATGTATCAGGAGCAGGGAATTGCAATCGATAGCAAGATCGCAGGTTTACTGCTCTCGGCAATTCTTTCGGATACGCTGATGTTCCGTTCGCCTACCTGTACAGTGGTCGATGAGATGGCGGCAGAAGATCTGGCAAGACTGGCAAACGTCAACATCAACGAACACGCAAATGCGATGTTTCGTGCGGGATGTAATTTCCGTTCCAAGACAACGGAAGAAATTTTTTATCAGGATTTCAAGACATTCCATGTGCAGGATGTGACATTCGGTGTGGCACAGATCAGTGCGGTCAGCAGGGATGAGCTGATCCAGCTAAAAGAAAAGATGTTAGAATATATGCAGCAGGTATTATTGGAGAAGAAGCTGGATATGGTCTATATGATGCTCACAGACATTCTGAGTGAGGAGACAGAGCTTCTCTGTAAAGGTCATGATGCAGAAAAGATTGCAGAGATGGCATACAATATCAAACCGGAAAACGGGGCAGTCGTATTAAAGGGTGTCGTTTCACGTAAAAAACAGCTGATTCCGAGTTTTATTACCGCATTGCAGCAGGAAGATTAGAAAATATGAAAAAAGATCAAAAAACAAAACCAATCAAAAAACAGACATGGAAACCGGGAAATATGTTATATCCGCTCCCGGCAGTCATGGTGAGTGTCCGTGATAAAGAGGGCAACGACAACATTATCACCGTTGCATGGGCGGGAACGGTCTGCACCAATCCGCCGATGGTATCTATCTCCGTCAGACCGGAGCGTTACTCTTATCACATAATAGAAGAAAGCGGTGAGTTTGTCATTAATCTGGTGACAAAAGATCTGGTCTTTGCAACCGATTACTGCGGGGTAAGATCAGGACGGGATGTAGACAAATTCAAAGAAATGCATCTGACAAAAGGTGAGGCAGACTGCGTCAAGGCTCCGCTGATCGCGGAGAGTCCGGTCAATATCGAGTGTAAGGTGACAGAGTGTCTGAAACCGGGTTCACACCATATCTTTCTGGCAGAAGTAGTCTCAGTGCATATTGATGAACGGTATATGGACGAAAAAGGGAAATTCCATTTGAACGATACAGGGTTGGTGACCTATTCGCATGGTGAATATTTTGCGTTGGGAGAAAAACTCGGAAGTTTCGGATATTCCGTAAAAAAGCAGAAGAACTGATAATAGCACAGTTCTTCTTTTTATTTGACCAGCATATCCA